>NZ_AFGF01000076.1 GCF_000219125.1 Acetonema longum DSM 6540 | reverse complement strand
ACTTGGACATCCTCTAACGACAAGCTCCCTTTTTCGGCTAATGTGTACAACAAAGCACGACCGCTGACCCCATAAAGGTGACTCAAGGGGACGGTTCTGTTGACGAGCAGCCAATAAAGTGATATTCTCAAAAGTAGAGGTGATAACCATACCCGGAAAAGTCCGACATCCAAAAGAAAAGCAAGGAGAGGATATGCAGATGTGGTGCGACTTTATCAAATACGGAAGCACCTAACGATGTAAGGCTAGAGTCAAGGAGGATGAGCCACAAGGGAATAGAAAAAAACCGAACAATCCCCCACGACGAAAAAAATTATGCGCCTGGAGTGAAACGTCTTGGCGTACGCTCCACTTAGTTGGAATACAGATGCCAGGTAAGAGCGACGCCTGCGTTGCCGTACTGATGAAGAATTCAGGTGGCTTTCCGCCTTGCGAAAAAAAATATCCGCCACTGGCCTTGTTCAACGGTCTCCTCATTTAAGGACCCCCTGTCATTCCGACAGGGGGTCCTTTGGTCAGGGGTGAGTTGATTTTCTGCGCAGAGCGGGCGGCATAAGGGAAGAAAGGTTATAACAAAGCATTAATAAGATCAAAGCGTCGGTCACCATGGTACCCGATATAATGGTTGTTTTGGCATTTGCGGGTACGGGGCTCGTTTTTATAGGCCGCGATTGCCTCCAAACAGTCTCCGACAATGGTATCAATAATTTTATTGGTATGAATTTGATTTTTAATGGATGATCCCAGACGGTAATGGGGAATGGTGGTTGCCACATCGATTTTTAATTTCTGCAAACGGGCCATCGCCATGCTTACCGGGGGAATGGCCAATTCCTTCAGAGGGATGGTCTCTAAAAATCGCCGGGATACGGCGTGAGGGCCGTGAGCCGGTGTCGCTAATCCGATTTTCTTGTCTAACCCCAGCTCCTTATTGAGGTTAAGGCGCCATTGAAATGTGGGGTTATGTCGTTCAATATGGCGAGGGGGCGAGGGGTAGCAGTTTGTCAGGGCCATATCCAAATGTTTACATAATATCCCATCCGCCAGTTCCATGATATTCTCCGAAAATGTGCCTACCATGTCACCGTCAACAAAGATCACCACGTCGCTTCCCAAGCCGGCTGCCACTTTGGCCCCGATGGCCCTGGGAGTGTCGATTCCCAGAGAATCATGAAAATAGAGGATTTGAAGTTTGGGGAGTCGCATTTGCAGTATTTCCCGCATGGTGTCATCTTTCGACCCATTTGGTACCACGATAATATGATCGACAGGAAGTATGCCCAGGTTTTGCAGAACAATACTGATTCGGCCTGCCTCGTTCCTTGCCGGGACTACAACGGATATCACTCTATCACCTCGCAGGGAGCCGTTGAAAAAAGGCCCATCTGCGTCACTTCAGCCTCCCGCGGGCGCGCGTCCGACATACCCTGCGAACGTACAGTCTCACGCGCGTCCTCGCGCTGTACCAGAATTTGTGACTTTTCGGGAGATCAGCAGTGGCGGATAGTTTTCGTAAGGCGAAAAGTCACCTGAATTCTTCAGTACAGCAACGCAGGCGTTGCTCTTACCTAGCATCTGGACCTTTTTGAACGGCTCCAGGTTCGAGGGCACAGATGAGTCTGACAGCAGATTCGGCATTTATTCAGTTGTATTACAGTATATGGAGCAGGGGAGTTCTCTGCTACAGTGTGATGCGGGAAATATGCGCCAGGTGGGCTTAGCCTTCTTCAAGTGGCAGTTTGATCATAGCCGTCATAAGATGTAATACGCGAAGGGAGGGGGCATTTGTGTCTGAGATACAAGTCGGCGATCTGGTGATCCGTAAATCCCACGGTGGTGATATCTTATTCAAAGTGACCGAATGTGTGCAAAACGAAGACGGTGTGGAGGAATATGTACTGAAAGGCCTTCATCTGCGCCTGCTGGCTGATGCGCCCAAGCACGACCTGGAACCGGTTGGAGCGGAGCATCTGCGCAAGGCGATTATTGATATGGAAAACAGCCATAATGAGAATCTGAACCGGGTGATGAAACGGCGGGGGATGATGCGGGAAGAAAGCCAGTTCCTGCGCGGCGACACAGGGAAAAAATATCCGGTTTTTGACGTACCCGGCAGGGTTTTGCACATTGATGGCGACGAGGATTATCTTAAGATGTGTTTAAAAACATATCAGCAGCTGCGAATCCAGGCTGCCGGGGTTTTTGTGGATGAGGCAAGGCAACCCGAGCAAATCGCCAAGCTGCTGGAGGAATACCGTCCCGACATAGTCATACTGACCGGCCATGACGCCTTAACCGGCGGCAGCAAAAAAGATTTTCGCAGCTTGGACAGTTATCGCAACTCCAAATATTTCGTGCAGTCGGTCCGTATTGCCCGTTTATTTCAGCCCTCTAAGGATGATCTGGTGATCTTCGCCGGCGCCTGTCAATCCTATTTTGAGGCCATCCTGGAGGCCGGCGCCAACTTTGCCAGCTCGCCTACCCGGATTTTCATTCACGCCTATGATCCGGTGTTTATCGCTGAAAAAGTAGCTTTTACGCCGATTCATAAGACAGTGGATATTACCGATGCCATCAGCGCCTCAGTAACCGGCGTAGACGGTGTGGGCGGAGTCGAAACCCGCGGCAAGTTCCGCCTGGGAATGCCTAAGACTCCCTATTAGAAGGGGTACTAAGAACTGTCAGTATCAGCCTGACCGATTTAAAAATCTGCAGCCTCGAAACAGGGATCGTTCAAAAAGGTCCAGATGCTAGGCAAGAGCAACCCTTACGTTGCCGTATTATTGCCTATCTTCCGAAAGGTCACAAATTCTGATACAGCGTGCGCCCACAGGAGGATGGAGTGATGCAGATGGGCCTTTTTCAACGGTCTCCCAACAGAGGTATTATTTACAAAGGGCCAGGGAACAGGAAAGTTTACATAAAAGGAGAATATATATAACAAGGCTGTAACCACTAATCATTTTAGACCGAAAGGTGGAGCATACCGTGCTAGCAAACTCAATCCTCAAATTATTTGCTAGTAGTCTTTTAATCCTCACCTTGTCAGTCACGTCGATTGGTGGAAGTTTCCTGACGGCCGCCTATGCTGCTTCTCCTTCTTCCGATACGGAACAAAAGGATAGTGTCGTGAAGAAAGAAGTAGCGATAGGTCTGGCGACGTTAGGACTGGTTGCCATTCTGGCAGGGCATAAAGACAAGAAGGAAGACAAGCAGACTACGCCAGGAGGCACAGCCGGCAACAATGGATCAGGCCAATCGGCTGTATCGTCCGCCGCCGCAGAGAAAAAGGCGTTGCAACTTTTAAATGCCGACCGGCAGGCTAACGGGTTACCGGCTCTTGCCTTAAACGGCACTTTGACCGCTTTGGCGAGAGACTACGCCCAGGATATGATTGACCGGAACTTTTTCTCCCACTATAATCCGGAAGGTCAGTCTCCCTTTGACCGGATGAAGCAATACGGCGTGAGTTACGTTCATGCAGGTGAAAATCTGGCTATCAACTCAACCGTAGAAGGCGCTGAAAAGGCATTCATGAGCAGCTCCGGACATCGGGCCAACATTCTGAATCCTAATTATACCCACGTAGGACTTGGCGTTCGCTACAATTCCAAGGGTTCGGCGTATGTGGTTCAGGAATTCATTGGAAAATAGCAGTTCAAATTAAGAACAGACAACACAAATCAGATTGCAGTTTACAAACAGTTTAGGAAAACCTATAAGTGGTTACAGCCTGGCATCAAAACAGACGCACTGTTTACATAACAAGTAAACAGTGCGTCTGTTTAACGAAAATCCTAGAATCTGTTGCAAGACTCACCTGCGGCCTAGAATCTGGGACCGTTCGAAAAGGTCTAGATGCTAGGAAGGGCGGGGACGGGCGTGAGACTGTACGTTTGGAGGGTACGTCGAACAGCCGCCCGGAGATCTGATAACGCAGATGGGTCTTTTTCAACGGTCCCTCTAGAAACCGCAGCGGTTGCACACCCCTCGCTGCTGATAATAATCATATTCCTGACCGCAGCGTGGACATACCTTATACAGGCGATACTGACAGATCCGGTACAGTTTATAGTAGCATTTAAAGACTTTGACGCATTCTTTTTCGGTCTTGCATTTCATCGGCGGCATTTCGCAGCAATCCGTGTGGTGCATATCTTCCTGGCAGTCGCATTGATGGGTCCATTTCGGCTGGTGGCAGCATTTATCCAGATCATTGACGCCGCTGGGCTTACAGTAGTCCATCTTATCCATGCCCTTCATTTCAGACAAACCTCCTCATAAAATATCATGCAGCACTGCTATATTCTATGAAAAGTCAAAATGTTATGTTCCAGCGAGATGACAGGCAATGCAGTTCCGGGAATCAGTGTCAGGCTCAGAGTCTTGAAACTGAGCCTGTCGTGTCACCGTCCCGCTTAACGGCGGCTGAAGCCTTTGCCGGCTACCTCTGCCGCATCCTGCACAATCATAAACGCATGGGGATCGATTTTTTCCACGATTACTTTAATGCGGGCAATCTGGGTGAGAGTCACAACGATAAATAAAACTTTTTTGTCCTGACGGGTATAAGCGCCTTCCCCGTTCAGGAAAGTAGCCCCGCGGCCTACTTCGCTCAGGACCGACTGAGCGATTACCCCGCTGTGTTCGGAGATGATCATAACGGTTTTTTTTCGGTTAAATCCTTCAATGACCTTGTCAGTCACGGATGAACCCACGTACATGGATATCAGGGTATACATAGCCGGTTTCGCGCCGAAGAGAAAAGCGGCGATCAGCATAATGCAAAAATTAATGCTAAAAACCACAATTCCTATGTTCAGGGAGAAATATTTTTTAGCAATGATGGCGATGATGTCCGTGCCGCCGGAGCTTCCGTTGTTGCGGAAGATCAGGCCTGCGCCGATGCCGGAGATGACGCCGCCAAAGATGGCGGCCAGCATGATATCGTCAGCAAGGTTGATATTAGCGAGAAAACGGGTGCCGTCAACGGATAGGGAAAAGACCAGCAGGCCATATAGGGAGCAGTACAAATATTCCCGGTCCAGCAGGCGATAAGCGGCATAAAAGAGAGGAAGATTGCCAATGGCAATCATCATGCCCAGTGGCCAGTTAAACAGGAAGTAAAAGATCATTGCCAGGCCGCTGATCCCACCGCTCAGCATATGGTGCGGCACGAGAAAGGCATTGATTCCTATACCGGAAATCATACTGCCCAGTCCAATCATCAAAAAACGTCGGATATCAAACGTCAAAGTCATTGCCCTCCTATTTTTCAAATACAGAGTATCTTCCTATATCATACCGGGCCTAATCTTTGCCGGCAAGGGGATTTTATCCGAAAAGTGAAAATAAGGCCAATGTCGCGGCTGAGCTATTTTCTACAGCCGTCGGACGTAGCACACAACATGAAGTCGGCGCATATATATAAACAGAAACCGATAAAGGGGGGAATCTGTGTGGACGATAAAGATCAACGCGCGTATATAAACAATAATCAGTGCGTCCTGGGAGCCGAGACCGGACCGCAAAGCATCGTTGTACGCCAGATTATTGGCGAAAGAGAGCGGCAGAAGGTTCTGGATATTGAGGTAGTGGTTCCTGATCCCAAGCCCTCTATTGAACAGATTGTGGATGTCTTTGTCAAAGACGTGGAAGTATGCAATGTGGAAGTCATCACCGATAAAGTGATCGTGCGCGGTGAATTCGAAATCAAGGCTATCTATGTTGCAGCCCTGCCCGACCAGCCGGTTCATGCGGTGGAAATAAGGCATTTCAGATTTACCCAGGATATTGAAATTCCCGGCGCTCGACGCGGCATGGACGCAGATGCCAGCGTAATTGTCGAATTTGTGGACTATGATACGGATGAAGACGATTGCGGCTGCAAGAAGCATCACCACCACCATCATCGCGATGAACGGCATCATCACTATGATTGCGATGACGACTGCAACGATTACTCGGATTGTGACAACGATGATAACGATAACTGCAATGATCATCATCACCACCATCATTACTTCCGTGACTTTATGGTCTCTGTCGTATTGAAGATCACCGCGAAAGTTATGGCAGACCGCGAGGTAATGCTTGGCGGCGGCGGTTATACTCTACCATCAACACCCAAAGGATAAAAGGACACAGTAGTTCCCGAAACTCCGAAAGAAGGGGGGAAAAAATGCGTGAGCGAAGATACCAAAGCAGGAAAAGATAAAGGTGAAGAAGTAAATGCCGCCAATATCCGCACTATTGACGGGGATCAGGATGCATGCGTCTGCTTTGAACCCGGCCCGGAAACAATTGAAGTCGAACAGGTGCTGGGCGCGCAAATGGCGCAGCGGGTCCTGGAATTCGATATGTTTGTACCGGAGCGGAAGCCGCCGATTGAGCAGGTCATCGACGTCTATATTAAAGATCTCGAAATAAAAGAAGTAACGGTTATTCGCGACAAAGTCATAGTCCGGGGCGATTTGGCGGTAAAAGTGATGTATGTGGCCGATTTGCCCAACCAACCGGTACACGCTTTTGAGAAGAGACATGTCCGCTGGACCCGGGATATCGAAATTGAAGGCGCCAGGCCGGAGATGGACGCCACTGCCGATGTAGCCGTGGAATTTGTGGATTATGATTTCCACCGTCGGCACGATGATCGGAAAGTGCACATAACGATTGTCTTTAAGGCTTGGGCTAGAGTGGTCAGTACCACCCAAATGGAGGTATACGCTCTGACGCCGGTAGATTATGTCAGCGATACCGGTAGTCCCAGCGCCACACTCTCCACTACGGATAAAGTATCCGCCTCTTCCACCGGCGGCGGAGATGTGACGGCCGTCGCCAGTGAAACCATGTATGGGCCGGACACGGTCAGTGAAACGGTTACACCCATCGTCACTCCGTTGGTGCCTACCGCCGGTACGCCGGTGACTACCAACGGAACTGCTACCGTAAGCGGCAGAGTAGTCAACGTCCGCAGCGGTCCGGGTACCAATTTTCCGATTGTGAGTAAAGTAAATCAGGGTACTGTCGTCACTCTGCGGGAACAGGCCTTTGGATGGTATCGGGTGATGCTCCCCGATGGCTCGACAAACGGCTGGATTGCCGGCTGGCTCTTGGATCAAGGGACGCTTCCGCTGGAAACCAAAGGATAAGAGAAGGCCACGGTTCATACCGTGGTCTTTTTTTGTTATAAGATAGTATGTTGATCATATATTGTAATAATGCAAAAAAAGAGTGCCGGCAATCGGCAAAAAAACAGAATCACTTTTCGAGTCTGCCGGAGGAGGGTGCAATATGTTAAAAGCCGTCAGATATCTGGGACCGGTTGGCCTGGGAGTAACATCGCCGCAGCTGTTTCTGGCGGATGACAGACAAGTTTATGTGGTGAAATTGCAAAATAATCACCTGGGCCCGAAAATCCTGGTCAATGAACTGATTGCCGCCAGATTGGGAATTTTGACGGACCTATGTTTTCCGTCGGGTGACATTATCTTTATCCAGCCCCGGGAAGTGTTTCACCGTCATCGGGCCCATTCCGCCGCCGGATCGGGATATCATTTCGCTTCATTGTTTCTGGCCGGAAGCCGCTATGTGACGAAAGCTAATCTACCCAGGGCAGTCAATAAGCGTCAAATGGCCGGGGTAGTGCTCTTCGATCATTTGTTTCACAATATGGACCGGACTCAGAATTACAAAAATTTATTAATTCGCCGCGAAGATCAGGGATACCGGATCTATGCCATTGATCATTCACATCTCTTTCGGCGGGGCCGCTGGACAACCGACTCTCTGGCTCTTTTGGCCGATAAAATTCATATTGATTATCGCCGCTCCTTTCGGATGTTGCTCAAATACTATTTTACAGCCGATGATATTATGCACTATGCTGTAAAATTTAGGGATATCACCCAAGAACAACTGGCAGAGATCATAGAAGAGATACCGTCGGAATGGCTGGCTGACGCCTCTGAACGGCAGGCAGTGCTCGCCTATATGGTGAAGCGCCTGGCTAAGGTGATGGACTTGGCGGAACGTTTATGCCGGTGTATCCCGGATCCAGACCGGCGTGCCGATCCCCACCAAGAAGAACAGTTCCTCCACATGGGAGTTGTGCATCCGGATGCATCCATTGGAGACGTAGGACCCGATTAAAGCAGGCTTATTGGTCCCGTGTATGCCATAAGCGTCAAAATTCAGACCCATCCAGCGGGTGCCAAGAACTCCGCCCGGATTGACGATTTTACTGGCTATAGCAAAATTACCTAAAGGGGTGGGGGTGGCAACCTTGCCTAAGGCAACCGGAAATTGCCGCATCGGGGTATTGCCGTTATATAAGGTCAAAAGACGGCTGGATCTTACAATGAGGATCCGGCCCTGAGCGGCGGTCTTGACGGCGCGTTCCCGAGACACCTGGATTTCAGACTCTTTTCCCAGCATTCGGATAATCATTTTTTCACTCCTCTCTTAAAATATTAGGAATCTGTTGTAAAATTCGTCTGCAACCTCGAATCTGGAGATCTTTCCGCGATAGTATATGCTTTCGACTGAGAATTGGTCAGTTGGCCGTCAGCTGTTTACCGGATGCAATTTTTGCATAAAATTCCGCCGGAATTGGCAAAAATAATACAGATCGAGAAATTACAAGACAAGAATTTGTTGTGGCAAAAGGAGAAGCTGGCGATGGGGAAAGGGGAAGGCGACTTGCTGGTCATCGGCGGCAATGAGGACAAGCAGGGTGATTGTCTGATATTGCGCCATTTTTTGGCGCTGGCCCAAGGCCGGGAGGCTGCGATTGCCGTGATCACCACTGCCACTGAGTATCCCCGGGAAGTGGGCAGTGAATATCGCAGCCTGTTTTTAAACCTGGGCGCGGTTTCCTGCTCTATCATTTACATTGATGACCGGGAGACTGCCAACGACCGGTGCCAGGCCGGGGAAATCGACAGTGCCACCGGGATCTTCATCACCGGCGGCGACCAATTGCGGCTAACCAGCATCCTTGGCGGCACCCGCGCCGATGAGGCCATACGCCGGGCTCACGCCAGAGGAGCAGTTATTGCCGGGACAAGCGCCGGCGCCTCAGTGATGAGCAATACCATGATCGTGGAAGGGGACTCCAGCGATACTCCCAAAAAGTCCAGTCTCAGCATGGCCCATGGCATGGGACTTTTGACCGATGTAGTAATTGACCAGCATTTCGCCCAACGGGGACGGATGAACCGGATCCTGGCGGCGGTGGCGCAAAACCCCTTTGTGCTGGGGGTGGGTATTGATGAAGATACTGCTCTCCTGGTAAATCCTCAGGGGCGCTCGACGGTGGTTGGTACCCAGACTGTAACCATTGCCGACGGCAAACAGATCCTGCACTCCAATATATCCGAGTCCCAACCGAATGACCCGCTGGCCCTTACTAACGTGCTCCTGCACATTTTGCCGGCAGGATTCGGCTTTGATATAAGACGTCGTCAACCATTTATGGTGGAAGACCGTTGAAAAAGGCCCATCTGCATCGTCGCTTCCTGAGGCGGGTAGTTCAGAAAGTAGTACTTTTCGGGTTATTTTAGATAGCTACTTCGTTGTGACTACTCGAAAAGCACCTTACTTTCTCCTACTTTCATGAGGCTTCGCTTCTTTCCAGCTTTCGCCGAACCCTGCGAACGTACAGTCTCACGCCCGTCCTCGTTGCGCTGCATTAGAATTTGTGATTTTTCGGGAGATAGGCAGTAGCGAATGATTTCTTATAAGCCGAAAAGTCATTTAAATTCCTTTAGTACGGCAACGCAGGCGGTGCTCTTACCTAGCATCTGAACCTTTTTGAACGGTCTCTGGCTCGAGACGGCTCATGAGTTTGCAAAAATAAAAGAGGTGTCAAACATTTTGAAGATCTTGTCGGTACGAACCCTAAAGGGGCCGAATCTCTACAGCTATCGCCCGGTGCTGCAGGTGAGGCTGGATTTAGGCGGGTACGAAAGCATTGCCAGTAACGCTTTCGGGGATTTTGTCGATAAGCTGCTGGCCTGGCTGCCTGGCCTGGCTGAACATCAGTGTTCTTATGGCCTGCCTGGCGGCTTTGTCATGCGTTTGCGGGAGGGTACCTATGGGGCCCACATTTTTGAACATATCGTTCTGGAACTTCAAACTCTGGCCGGTTGCGACATCCGATTCGGCAAAGCCCGATGGAGCGGCGAAAAAGCAATCTATAATGTAGTCGTCGGTTATCAGTCCGAGTCTCTGGCCAGGGCGGCCGCTCAAACCGCTCTTGACATTCTGCTTGCCGCCTATGGAGCGCAAGAACAAAACCCGGCTGCGGATCTCCCAAATCTTATTGCCCGGCTGAGGGCGATGAAGGATGCCGACCGGCTGGGACCAAGCACTCAGGCCATATACGATGCGGCCTGCCAACGGAATATTCCAGTGACCCGGATTGGCTCAGAAGATCTCCTGCTATTGGGCTATGGTTGTAAACAGCGAAAGGTATGGGCGACTGTCACTAATAAAACCGGGTTGCTAGCTTCGGATCTGGCCGGGGATAAACACTTGACCAAACAGGTGCTGGCTGATGCCGGCCTGCCGGTGCCGGAAGGGATGGTGGTGACCGCCCCTTCTGAAGCGGCTAACGCTTTAGCTTACTTAGACAGGCCTGTGGCCATTAAACCGGTCAATGCCAATCAAGGCAAGGGCGTCACTCTGGACGTCCGGAGCTATGCCGCAGCCGAACGGGCTTTTGCCATTGCCCGCGAATATGACGAACGGGTGATTGTAGAGGAGTTTATCAGCGGCCGGCAGTACCGGCTGTGTGTGGTAAACGGTAAACTGGTGGCGGCAGCCGAGCGGCTGCCGGCCTATGTGACGGGAGACGGCGTCAGCACGGTGGAGCAGTTGATCGATACGGTGAATGCCGATCCCCGCCGGGGTGATGGCCATGAAAAATCCCTGACTAAAATACGAATGGATGCCGTAGCTATGGTGGTGCTGGCTAAACAAGGACTCAACGGCCAATCGGTACCATTGGCGGATAAAACCGTCGTGATCCGGGAAAATGCCAACCTGAGCACCGGCGGTACGGCAGTGGATGTCACTGATATTGTCCATCCCGAGACCGGCCGCATGATTGAGCGGGCCGCCGGGGTGCTTGGTCTGGACGTGGCCGGCATTGACGTTGTAACGCCGGATATTACCCGCTCTCTGCGACAAGTCGGGGCGATCATTGAGGTGAACGCCGCTCCCGGCATCCGGATGCATCACTACCCCAGCGCCGGTAAACCCCGTGATGTGGCCGGACAGATCGTTGAATCTTTATTCCCCGACGGGGATCAGGGAAGGATACCGGTGATTGCTATTACCGGTACCAACGGTAAAACTACGGTCACCCGTATGATCGGCCATATCTGGCAGCAGGCTGGCTACAAAGTGGGCATGACGACCACGGACGGAATTTATATCGACGGGCAATGTGTCATGGACGGCGATACCACCGGATCGGCCAGCGCCAGGCTCATTTTGTCCGACTCAAACGTCCAGGTGGCAGTGCTTGAAACCGCCCGGGGCGGGATTCTGCGCGGCGGGCTGGCATTTGACCGCTGTGATGTGGGCATCATTACCAATATTACCGAAGACCATTTGGGCCAGGATGGCATCGAAGATATGGATGATTTGGCCTATGCCAAGGCATTGGTTTTGGAGACGGTCAAGTCTGAGGGCTATGCCCTGGTCAATGCCGACGACGCCCGTGCCGGCACACTAGCCGCCAGAGCCCGGGGCGAGATCGTCTACTTTAGTACGGCCGAGGACAATATCTTAGTACGGCGGCATTTAGGAATAGGCGGCACGGCTTTTTTCGTCAAGGATGGAATTGTTTACGCCGCTACCGGGAATCAGGCTCAGGCGATCATCAAAGCCGAGGAAATTCCGGCTACTTTGGGAGGAATCGCCCTGCACAATTTGCAAAACGCCATCATCGCCGCTGCTGCCTGTTATAGTCTTAAGCTGCCCCTGGAGAGCATCCGCCAGGGATTGTCCGGTTTCGCGGAAAACCCCGGCAGGCTCAATATCATCAGGCTGGACGATTTTAGAATCTGTGTGGATTATGGTCATAACCCGGCCGGATACCAGGCTATCATTGATACCAGCCGACGCCTGGGAGCCAAACGGCTGGTAGGAGTCATAGCCGCCCCCGGCGATCGCCGGGATGACGTGATTATGAATAACGGCCGTATTGCCGGCAAGGGATTTGATATGATCTATATCAAGGAAGACCAGGACTTGCGAGGCAGGCTGCCGGGGGAAACAGCGGGACTCTTGCGGGCGGGGGTCATAGAAGCGGGATTCCCGGAAAACAAGATCCATCTGGTTCTGTCTGAGACTGATGCAGTGCGGACAGCGCTTGAAAACGCGCAACCCGACGATTTGATCATTGTGTTCTACGAGAAATACCATGTGGTCATGGAGGCTATTGAGGACTATCGTCAAGCCTGGCGAGACGATTCCGCCCGGCCCGATTTTTCCGGACAGTGGCAGCTGCCGGAACAGCAGGCGGTGGGGGCCTGTTCAGCCTTAAGCAAGTGATTTTCTTTCGTCCGTTTTGTAAAATAAAACCAATAAAAATGAAAAAAATGCCGTAAACTACCGAGTTGACAGTTGCAGGCGATACCTCGACAGGGTACAATATACATGAAGCATGCCTAAGAAGCTATGGACAGCAGACTTTATGATTAAATCCGGAGGTGTCGTATGGAAAAAGTACAGCAACAATCCGCTCAAGAATTACAACTGGTTATTTTTAAGCTGGACAAAGAAGAATATGGATTGCCCATCACTAAAGTCCAAGAGATCAACAAGATGGTGTCGATTACCAAACTGCCCCACACACCGGTTTTTGTTGAAGGCATTATCAACTTGCGGGGACGGGTGATCCCTATTGTAGATCTGCGTAAGCGATTCCAACTGTCGGCCTCGGACCATAATGAGGACAGCAGGATTATCATCATCGAAATCAGCGGCCAGACCCTGGGGGTTATTGTGGATGCTGTGACTGAGGTTGTCCGGCTTCAGGCCAATAACGTCGAGCCGCCGCCCCCCGCCTTTATTCTGGATTCCCAGTATATTCACGGTGTGGGTAAACTGGAGGACCGACTGATCATTCTTTTAAATCTGGATAAAATTCTGACCACGCAGGAGACAATTGAATTAAAGAAGATGGCTGTCGAAGAGTAGAGGAGTAATGGATACATATCAGCTGGAAGCCTACGCTAAAATTAATCTTACCTTAGATGTACTCTATAAACGAAAAGACGGGTTCCACGAAGTAAAGATGATCATGCAGGCTATCGACCTGGCTGATACAGTCAGGCTGACTTGCCAGGACGCTTCTGACGGCATTGCTTTGACGACTGATACAGCATCGGATCAGGCAAACGATGCTGTACCGATGGACTCGACCAATCTGGCCTGCCGGGCGGCAGTCTTACTAGCAGAGACCTGTCGTCTGCGTCAAGGGGTTCACATTCATCTGTATAAGCGAATTCCGGTTGCCGCCGGCATGGCCGGCGGCAGCGCTAATGCCGCGGCTGTGCTGCTGGGACTCAATCGCTTATGGCGGCTCAATCTTTCACTGAATCGCCTGGCTGAACTGGGGGCGACACTGGGATCGGATGTTCCGTTCTGTTTATATGGGGGTACTATGCTGGCTACCGGCCGGGGTGAACTGTTACAGCCCTTGCCTGATGCGCCGGTTTTGCATTTGGTACTGGCCAAATTGCCGGTGGCTGTTTCTACCGCTTCCGTTTACCAGCGTTATCGTCCGGATGCCGCGCTGCATCATCCGGATACAGATGGTATGCTGGAGGCCATCCGCAGCAGTGATGCTGCCGGAATCGCCCGACGCCTGGGGAACGTTTTGGAAACAGTGACCCTAATGGACCACCCGGATATCGGCAGGCTAAAAAGTGCAATGATCCGGCATGGCGCGATAAACAGCCTAATGTCAGGCAGCGGGCCCACCGTGTTCGGTGTGGCGGCTGATCAGTCACAGGCTGAATCCATCGCAGAGGCAATAAAAAAAGAATTTCAGGCGCAGGTGTATGTAACCAGTACAATTGCCGGCCGCCGTTAAAAGACCGTTGTAAACTCATCTGCAGTCTAGAATCAGGTGGGCCTTTTTCAACGGTCTCCTCGAGATTGATTTGTGGGGGGACATAGTCATGGAACGCCGGTTATTGCCTATAAAATTAGACAGCTACAAGCCGCTGCGGGAAGTGGTCAGTGAAGCGTTACGGGAAGCCATCATCAGCGGGGCGCTGAAACCCGGAGAACGGCTGATGGAAATCCAACTGGCGGAAGAACTGGGAGTCAGCCGCACGCCGGTTCGGGAAGCCATCCGCAAACTGGAGCTGGAAGGCTTTGTGATTATGGTGCCGCGTCGCGGTGCTTATGTGGCGGATGTGTCCATCAAGGATATCAATGAAATATACGAAATTCGCATGGCTCTCGACGTGCTGGCCGCCGGCCTGGCCGCAGAGCGTATTACCGAAGAAGAAATGGAAGCCCTGGAAAGGGCCCTGGTTGAGATCAGCACCCATATTGAACAGCGCAATATTGAAAAGCTGATCGAAGCTGACACTCTGTTTCATGACATTCTGTATCGGGCCAGCCGCAATGACCGTTTAGTAGGCATTATCAGCAATTTACGGGAACAATTTACCCGGTTCCGCTCGATTTCCATGCAGTATCCCGGGCGCATGAAGCGGACCCTGGAAGAACACAGCCGCATGGTGGAAGCCATCGCTCAGCGCAATGCGGATCTGGCTCAGCAGCTAGCCCGTGAGCATATGGAGAATTCCGAGCAAACCCTGCTGCTGGACCTGGATGAGCGCCGCACCAAAACCGAAGAGGGGAACCGTTGAAAAAGGCCCATCTGCGTTGTCAGGTCTCCGGGCGCGCATTCGACGTACCTTCCCGAACGTACAGTCTCATGCGCGTCCTCGACCTTCTGACAGAATTTAGAACTTTTCAGGAGGAAGTGGTAATAGAAGATTTCTGCTAAAGCTGAAAAGTTCCTTAAATCCTTCAGTACGGCGATGCTGAGCATCGCTCTTACCTAGCATCTGGACCTCTTTGAACGGTCCCTGTTGCGAGGCGACAGATGGATTGTACAGAATAGGAATAACACGGAGGAACTCAATCCATGTATGACGCCATCATTCTGGCGGGGGGAGAAAACAGAAAAGATTTGGCTGGGGTGTCGCCGCAGCGATATGAGGCGCTTATTGAAATTGACGGCAGGCCGATGGTGACATTTGTCGCTCAGGCCCTGGCTGACAGTCATAAAATTGACCGGATTTTCGTCTGTGGTCCTGATGCTCTCGCAAATTGCCGCTTTCCGGCTAATACTACCCTGCTGGCCGGAGGAAGGACCATCATGGAGACCATTATGATTGGCATGAACGCGCTGGGACATCAGGATAAGGTCATTGTGGCCACAGCGGATATCCCTCTTCTGACCGCGGCGGCAGTGAATGATTTCTTGGCGAACTGCTCTATGATTGACGCGGATTTATACTATCCTATCGTGAACCGTGAGATGAATGAACGGTATTACCCCGGGACCAGGAGGACCTATGTCCGACTTAGGGAAGGCGTCTTTACCGGCGGCAATCTTTTTTTAGTAAATCCTGCAATTGTACCTAGTTGTTTGGCCATCGGCAACCGTCTGATTGAGCATCGCAAAAATCCCTGGAAACTATGCTGCATCTTGGGATGGACCTTTATCTGGCGCTTTTTAACCCGGACTCTCAGCTTGAAACTGGTTGAAAAACGGGTGTCAGACTTGCTGCAGATCCGGGGGACAGTCATCCAATCAGGTTATCCGGAACTAGGCATTGATGTCGATAAACCCAGTGACCTGAAACTGGTGAATGATCGTTTTCGGGATTTGCTGCCGACTCATAAATGAAAACAACCACGCCGGACGGATAGCAGCTGCTGCTTTCCTCCCGCGTGGTTTTGTGTAAAGTTCGCAATCTTTGTGCAGGGATTACCGACTGGACAGAGAATGTCAAATGCAGAATCAACTATAGTTTCTACAGTTGGAGATTGCTGCAAAAGGTCCAGATGCTAGGTAAGAGCAACGTTTGCGTTGCCGTACTGAAGAATTTAGGTGACTTTTCGGCCTATGAGAAAAATATCCGCTACCACCAATCTCCCGGAAAGTCACAAATTCTGATACAGCGCGACGAGGAAGCGCGCGCAGATAGTACGTTCGAAAGGGTACGGCAAGCGCGCTCCCGCAGGAGCAACAACGCAGATGGGCTTTTTGCGGCAATCTCCCAGGAGGATGCCATGACCGAAAAGATTAAACGCACCGAGCGCCGCGTCGCGCTCACTAAAATACTGACCAGCAGACCGAGTCAGTTATTTTCTCTCAGCTATTTCAGCACCTTGTTTGAAGCCGCGAAGTCCACCCTGTCGGAAGATATGGAAGCCATTGGCCAGTCTCTGGAACAATTCGGACTGGGAAAACTGGAGACTGTGGCCGGAGCCTCCGGCGGGGTGCGTTACCTGCCCTGCCGGTCTATGGACTCTATGGGCAGCCTCTTGACTGAGCTGTCGGAAAAGATGTCGACCTCAGACCGCATTATTACCGGCGGTTTTTTATACATGTCCGATATACTTTATGATGCTCACCGGATGGCCCGGGTAGGAGAAATATTCATGACCCTGTTCGCTCATACCTCGCCGGATGTAGTGATGACAGTGGAGACGAAGGGGATTCCCCTGGCCATGATGACTGCCAGAGCCTTTAATATTCCCCTGGTCATTGTGCGCCGCGGCAGCAAAGTCACCGAAGGACCGGCCGTCAGCATCAACTATGTGACCGGTTCCTCCAAGCGCATTCAGACCATGTCTCTGCCCAAACGGGCTTTAGCCTCCGGGGCAAAAGCGCTCATCATCGATGACTTTATGAAAGCCGGCGGCACGGCCCGGGGAATGATTGATCTGGCCCGGGAAGTAGGCGCCGAAGTGGTCGGAACTGGCGTTTTGGTGGCTACCAGCGAACCGGAACATAAACTGGTGGATGATTATGTCACATTGCTTATTTTATCCGAAGTAGATGAACAAACTAAAAAAGTCGTCATTACACCCAAAATGCCAATATGATGTGGGGGATGTCAAATGGAGTCATTGACGCTTCGGGATATCGAGCAGGCTAAAAAAAGGATGCAAGAGGTGGTCCATGACACGCCCCTTGACCGGAGCCGCACTTTCAGCGACATGACCGGCTGCGATCTGCATCTGAAGCTGGAGAATTTGCAAAAGACCGGCTCCTTTAAGATTCGCGGCGCCTATAATAAGATACAGTCTCTTTCCCAGGCTGAACGGGAAAAAGGGGTGATTGCCGCTTCAGCCGGCAATCATGCTCAGGGAGTCGCCTATGCCGCCACGCTGGCCGGCATTAAGTCCACTATTGTCATGCCAGAGACAGCGCCTTTGGCCAAGGTCATTGCCACTCGCGGCTATGGGGCGGAAGTGGTCCTGGCGGGAACCGTTTACGACGAAGCCTATCAGCGTTCTCAGGAGCTTCAGGCTCAGACCGGCCAAACCTATATTCATGCTTTTAATGACCGGGACGTCATTGCCGGCCAGGGTACTATCGGCTTGGAGATCGTGGACGCGCTGGAGGATGTTGCTGCAATTGTCACGCCGGTAGGCGGCGGCGGGCTGATTGCCGGTATTGCTCTGGCGGTGAAGGAGCGCGCCCCCCATGTGAAGGTCTACGGTGTGCAGGCCCAAGGTGCGCCGGCTATGTATATGTCAAAACGCGCCCAGTCTCTTAAGGCTACCGTTGAGGCTTCTACCATCGCCGACGGCATTGCGGTCAAGATGCCGGGCGATATAACCTGGTCCCTGGTGGAAAAATATGTGGATGATATCGTGGTAGTGGACGATGAGGCTATTGCCGGAACCATCCTTATGCTCCTGGAACGGGCCAAGCTGATGGTGGAAGGGGCCGGGGCGGTCAGCCTGGCCGCCATGCTGCATCATAAGCTGCCGGCCAAGGGCAAAGTAGCCTGCGTTATTTCCGGCGGCAATATAGACGTAAACTTTATTTCCCGGATTATTGAACGGGGCCTGGTGAAGGCCGGCCGCCGGGTCAGAATATCCACCTTGGTGCTGGACCGGCCTGGTGCTCTGCAGCGGCTCATGACCATTATCGCCAAGCTCCAGGCCAATGTGGTCCATGTATACCATGACCGGGTGGAACGGAACGTGCCCCTGGGGCAGGCCGTAGTGGAAGTCAGCATGGAGACCCAGGATGCCATGCATACCGAAACCATTTTGACGACACTGCGCCAGGAAGGGTATACGGTTCGGGTTATATAAGAAATAATTTGCATTGAAACTTTTTTCCTATTGTAGGATTTTAGCAGGAAAGTGAAAAAAAACAAGAGAAATCATTTATGGTTGCCCGCTTGCGAAAGATTACAGAGTGGGCAACAGCAGTTATATAATGATACTGGCCTGATAGTGGATAGGAGGAACTAGGATGGCGGATATTACGGCAGTGATACTGGCGGCAGGCAAAGGAACCCGCATGAAGTCGGCATTGCCGAAAGTGCTGCATACAGTGGGCGGCAAGCCTATGGTGCAACACGTGCTGGATGCGGCGCGGGGCGCCGGCGCCAATCAATGCATTGTAGTTATCGGCTTTGGCGCTGAAAGCGTCGCTGAAACAATCGGCGGGCAGGCTCAATTCGTAGTGCAGGCCGAACAGCTGGGAACCGGCCATGCGATGATGCAGGCCAAGCCGGCTTTAACCGGAAAGCAGGGAACGGTGATGATTCTCTGCGGTGACACACCGCTTTTGAGCCGGGATACGCTGGAACTGTTGCAGCGGGTCCACGCAAATTCCCGGGCGGCGGCTACGGTGCTGACGGCCCTGATGCCCGATCCTACCGGTTACGGGCGGGTGGTCCGCGACGGGGCGGGGCAGGTGGTGAAAATCGTGGAGCAGAAAGATGCCGATGCGGCGGAATTAGCTGTCCGGGAAGTAAACACCGCTATTTATTGCTTTGAGCAACAGCATTTGTTTGCCGCCCTGGATGAACTGACCTGCAATAATGCCCAGGGCGAATATTATCTCACCGACTGCATCGCCATTCTTCGCGCGAAAGGACTGCCGGTGGCGGCAGTGGCGGCGCCTGATTTTGAAGAAACCTTAGGCGTTAATTCCCGGTTGCAGCTGGCTCAGGCCGAAACCATCCTGCGTCGGAAAAAACTCGACAGTCTGATGGAAAGCGGCGTTACCATCATGGATCCGGCCAGTGTGTTTATTGATGCTGCCGTAGAGATCGGCGCCGACAGCGTCATCTATCCCTTCACCTGGATCGAAGGCGACACAGTGATTGGTTCCGGCTGTAAGATCGGTCCCAATACCCGCATTCAAAACTCAAGCATCGGCGATCAGGTTACCCTTCAGTTTGCCTATGCCCATGATTGCCGTATCGCCAATCATGTGACAGCCGGCCCCTATGTCCATATTCGGCCGGATACGGTCCTCGCGGACGGCGTGAAGATCGGAAATTTTGTGGAAGTGAAGAATTCCCATGTGGGTGAAGGAAGCAAAATTCCTCATTTGAGCTATATCGGCGATACCGACATGGGGTCCGGAATTAATATCGGCTGCGGTGTTGTTACCGTGAACTACGACGGTAAGAAAAAATACCGCACAACAATAGAGAATGACGCTTTCATCGGTTGCAATGCCAATTTGGTTGCGCCTGTGACTGTCCGGCAGGGCGCTTATGTAGCTGCCGGATCGACTATAACCAAAGAAGTGCCTGCCGCTTCATTAGGGGTGGCCCGTGCCCGCCAAACCAATATTGAGGGCTGGGTCAAGAAATAGCCAGGCTGATCTTAATTCTGGAGGAGAAAAACGACATGGTGTTAGAAGACGAGAAAAAACTCAGGATCCTTACCGGTAATGCGAACCGTGAGCTGGCAGATGAAATCGCGGCTTATCTGGGACTTTCCGTAGGCGAAGCTTTTGTGGGACGGTTTAATAACGGGGAAATTCAGGTCCTGGTAGATGAAAGCGTACGGGGTGCTGATGTCTTTATTGTTCAGCCCACCTGTCAGCCGGTCAATGAAAACCTGATGGAACTTTTAATTATGGTGGATGCGGTCAAACGGGCCTCGGCCCGGCACATTACAGCCGTGGTTCCTTATTACGGCTATGCCCGCCAAGACCGGAAAACCCGTGGCCGGGAACCGATTTCGGCCAAACTGGTGGCCAACCTGCTGACAGTGGCCGGGGTGACCCGAGTGGTTACCATGGACCTGCACGCCGGTCAAATCCAGGGCTTTTTTGACATTCCGGTGGATCATTTGCTGGGAGTGCCGATCCTGGCTGATTATATTACATCGAAAAAACTCAGTGATATTGTGGTGGTATCCCCCGACCTGGGCGGCGTGACCCGCGCCCGACAAATGGCCGACCGTCTCCATGCTCCTATCGCCATCATCGAAAAAAGGCGTCCGGCCCCTGGTGTGGCCGAAGTCATGAACCTGATCGGTTCGGTAGAGGGAAAAACCGCTGTCATCGTAGATGACATTGTCGATACGGCCGGTTCCTTGTCGGAAGGCGCCGCCGCTTTAAAGGCCCATGGGGCCAAAGAAGTCTATGCCTGCTGTACCCATCCGGTGCTTAGCCCTCCCGCTATTGAGCGCATCGAAGCATCCTGTATTAAAGAATTGGTGGTGACCAACAGCATTCCGGTGCTGCCGGAAAAACGCACCGCCAAGGTGAAAGTATTGTCTGTGGCTCCTTTGTTTGGCGAAGCTCTTATCCGTATTTATGGCGATTTATCCGTAAGCAAGCTGTTTAACGAGTAATCATTTTAATATAATATAGAGACCGTTCAAAAAGGCTCAGATGCTAGGCGCGACGAGGACGGGCGTGAGACTGTACGTTCGGATGGTACGTCGAACGCCCGCCCGCAGGAGCAACGACGCAGATGGGCCTTTTTCAACGGTCTCCGATAAAGTTGGTGAATCTGATGAAGGTAGTTGTGGGATTGGGCAATCCGGGACAGGAGTACAGCCAGACCCGGCATAACGTGGGTTTTATAACTTTAGATCAGTTGGCTGAGCGCTGGCAGTGTGAGAACTGGCGCTTTAAACATGAAGCTCTGGTCAGCGAATATCGGGGCGGTGCTGAACCGGTGATCCTGGTGAAGCCCCAGACCTATATGAATCTAAGCGGAGTGGCTGTGGCTTCGGTGCTTAACTGGTATAAGTTAAAGCCGGAGGATGTGGTCGTAGTCTTCGACGACATGGATCTGCCAACCGGCAAACTGCGGCTCAGACTCCAGGGAGGCTCCGGCGGCCACAAGGGCATTGAATCCTTGCTGGTGCATCTGGATAAAGATACCTTTATCCGGATGCGGGTCGGCATCGGCCGTCCACCTGCCGGCTGGGAGACCGCCAATTATGTGTTGGGCCGGTTTACTGCCGAGGAAAAAGCCCCCATGGAAGCGAGCATTACCAGAGCGGTTGATGCCGTAGAGTATATCCTAAAACATGGGGCGACTAAAGCCATGAATGAGTTTAACAAGTAGGGGGAACGGCATGCTGACTGCATTATACGCAGACTCCAAAGGGGAAATCTACGATGCTCCCGGGTATCAGGCTGTTGGCCGGAGTGGGTATGACCAGACGGTATTGACCGACAAGGATGTAATTCCGCTGCCTGAAGGGGCGGAGTTAATGTTCCTGCCGGGAAGAAGCGCACTGGCAGCCCGCAAGGGGCAGATTCAGCCTATTGCCGGCCCTCTGCTGGCTGTGGCGGCCATGCTGCCGGTGGGCTATACCCGTACCCTGCTGCCGGCTTTTGTCCGGCAGCAGGAAGCGCCGGTTCTGCCTCTTTATGGTTATGCCGCCGTGGCCTTGCGCAAGGACCAGATGATGGTGGCCGCCATGAAGACCGACAATAACCATAAATGGCATCCTTGGCGCTATAATTCGCCGGACCTGGCGCAAAAGGTCAAGGCAGTGGAAAAAGAGCTTCCCGACAACCGGATTGTCAGACAGTTAGCCCGCTGTTCTTTGACTTGGCACTGCTGCACGGCCCAGAATCTGTTCTATCGCCGCTGGGAAGCCGGCATTCCCGCTTCACCGGTTTGCAACGCCAACTGTTTCGGCTGTATCTCCCTGCAGCCGGCCGAATGCTGTCCGTCCCCCCAAAACCGGATCGACTTTAGCCCTACCAGTGAAGAGATCGCGGCTGTGGCCGCCTATCACCTGACTTACGCTCCGGAGCCAATCATCAGCTTTGGTCAGGGCTGCGAGGGGGAACCTTCCCTGGCCTATGCCCAGATCGCGCCAGCCATCAGGACCGTGCGGGAAAAGACCGGACGTGGGATCATTAATATCAATACCAACGCCGGCTTTACGGAAGGAATCCGGGCCATCGTCGACGCCGGCCTTGACAGCATGCGGGTCAGCATCATCAGCGCCATTCCGGCCACTTATCAGGCCTATTACCGTTCCTCCTACTCTCTGGATGACGTAAAGCAATCCATTGCTTACGCCCAGGGCAAAGGCGTCAGCATATCCCTGAATATGCTGCTGTTTCCCGGCCTGAATGACCGGCCGGAAGAACTGGCGGCCTGGCGGGACTTTTTGCGGGAAACTTCTGTGCCCATGATCCAGTTGCGCAACTTGAATCTGGATCCGGACGCCTTCCTGAGCATCATGCCTCAGTCTGTGGCCAAGGCGGTTGGCATCAGTCGCTTTGTTCGTCAGCTTCAGGATTGGGTCCCTGGTCTTACCATCGGCAGCTTCAGCCACTACTTCGAAAAAGAGAGACAGCAAGAGTAAGTCGTAAATTTTATACAAGAAGATTAGAAAACAAGAACAAAATCCTAGCTTTCGGGACACTGCGCGGCATTGAAGCACCCGTGCCTCTGTTGACAGCAGTGCCCCATATGATATAATTAAACCCGTGGTACTAGAAAAACTATTTCAGTACCGCGAGTGACTTTTGCAGGCAATTTTGGCGAGATGGGTGGGGTATCGGTGCGAAAAAGGATTATGACTGCCGCTGTGGAGGAAATGAGTGAGCGAGGCTTAAAATTTACTATGGGTGATCTGGCGCGTCAGCTTGGCGTCAGCAAACGTTGCCTTTATGAGCACTTTGAATCGAAAGAGGATTTGATTCGGTCCATCTTATATGCCATCTTTCTGGATATCCGGGAGCAGCATAAGAAAATTATCGCCGATCCGGCTTTACCCTTTCAGCAAAAATTGAGAGACATTTTATGCGTAACCCCTACCGTATTTTCTCCCACTACCGGCAGGATGGGGGAAGAAATAAAACGGTTTATGCCGGAGGAGTGGCATAGGATCGAGCATCTGTTTGAACAGGATTGGGCGATCATGGCGGATTTCCTGCAGGCCGCTATGGACAGAAGAGAGCTCTGTCTGATGCATCTGACTCTGTTAAAAAAGATAATTAAAGGCTGTATGAGTGAAATCGTTGATCATCGCTTTTTGGCGCAGCATAATATCTCTTTGGAAGAGGCCAAATCCTCCACGGTTCATCTCCTGCTCTACGGGCTGATTCCGAGAGGATAATAAATTCGGCGGGAAATAGCCGTCTCAGTTTTCCAGTCATCGTTCTTGCGGCGTCGAAGACAACCGGTGCCGGGAGGACGTTATTATATACATACAACCGCATAAGGAGGAAACACAATATGTTCATTCAACCATCCATGAGTTTACGAATGCGAGGCGTGGCCCTGTGCGCCGGTGTACTTGCGTTACTGACTCTGACAGGATGCGGCGGTAAGCAGTCGACAGATCTGCCCTCTCAGGCGGTTGCAGTGAAAGCCATGCAGGTCCTGCAACAGGCGACACCTGTTACATATGAATTTATTGGCGAGGTGGAAGCCAGAGACGAGGCCCAGGTACGGGCCAGAGTGTCCGGCAATATTACCGCTAAAATGGTCAAAGGCGGCGATGCCGTAAAACAAGGGCAGCCTTTATTTCAAATTGACCGCCGCCCCTATGAGGCGGCCCAGAGTGATTACCAGGCCCAACTGGCCGAGGCCGAGGCGGCCTTGAGCCGGGTGCGCCGGGATGTGGTCCGGTATCAGACCCTGGTTACCCAGCAGGCGGTTGCCCAGCAAATGGTAGACAATATTCTGGCGGAAGAGCAACAGGCCCTGGCCAGGGTCAATGCCAGCCAGGCCAGGGTGGAACAGGCCCGGATCGATCTGGAGGACACGACAGTGGTTTCACCCCTGAACGGCCGGGTGGATGTGGAGACTCTCAGCGAAGGCAACTTTGTCCAGGCCGGGCAAACGATACTGGCTACCATTTCTTCTTTAGACCCGGTGCGGGTCCGTTTTAACATGAGTGAAACCGAATACCTGCGTCTGGCCCGGGCGGGCAATTCAGCCGCCGAATGGGGCGAAGGGCTGGTCCTGATTCTTGGCGACGGCGTCCGGTATCCATTGCCGGGCAAGGTGGAGCAGGTGGACCGGGGTCTGGCCCAGCAAACCGGAACTCTGGCCTTAAAAGCCTTGTTTGAGAATCCGGATCAGCTGCTGGTACCGGGTATGTTCGCCCGTATCCAGGCTACCGGTGAAATACGCGCCAATGCTCTTCTGGTGCCGCAAAGAGCCGTGCAGGAGCTCCTCGGCAAAACCCTGATTACCGTCGTGGCGGCAGGGGATAAGGCCGAGACCCGTCCGGTCACACTGGGGCCCCGTATCGGCAATATGCAGATCGTGGAAGAAGGATTGACGTCTCAGGACAGGGTAATCGTGGAAGGCTTTATGAAAACTCCCCCCGGAACGCCTCTTGCGGTAACGATGATTACGCCGGACGATTTATCTCAGCCGGCGGCTAAGTAGGAGGCAATCTGATGGCTAAATTTTTTATCGACCGGCCGGTATTTGCCATCGTCCTGTCGATTCTGATAGTCTTGGGCGGCTTAATTTCCATCTTCGTTTTACCGGTTGCCCAGTACCCGCAGATTTCACCGCCTATTGTCAATGTCAGCGCCTCTTATGTAGGCGCTAACGCGGAAGTGGTGGAACAGTCCATCGCCCAGATTATCGAGCAGCAGGTCAACGGAGTGGAAGGCGCTGTATCCATGAAGTCTTCCAGTTCCGATAACGGCAGATACTCCCTGGACGTGCAGTTTGAGGTAGGAGTTGACGCTGATAACGCAGCGGTTCAGGTCCAGAACCGGGTGGCTCAGGCCAACTCTCAGCTGCCCCAGGAAGTATTGCAGGCCGGTGTGGTCACCAAAAAGACTTCCCCTGATAATGTCATGTTTTTTGCCCTGTTTTCCCCCAATAAAACCTATGACAGTGTTTTTCTCAAAAACTATGGCAGCATCTATGTGGTAGAAGAATTGAAACGGGTCAAAGGCGTCGGCAACGTCATGGAGTTCGGACCGGACTTCGGCATGCGAATCTGGCTGCGACCTGATAAGATGGCCCGTTTAGGGATTACGGCCAGTGATGTCTACAATGCCGTCAAGGAGCAGAATGTTCAGTCCCCGGCCGGCAATATCGGCCAGCTGCCCACGGCGGCCCAGCAGGAATTTCAGTATACCGCCAGAGTGGAAGGACGCTTGGCGGAACCGGAGGAATTCGGCAAAATCATTATCCGCTCCCAGCCTGACGGCTCCTTTGTCCGTCTGGAGGACGTAGCCAGAGCGGAGTGGGGCGCCAGGGAATATACGTTTAAAAACAATATCAGCGGCGAAGAGTCCACCGCCTTTTCGGTTCAGCTGACTTCAGACGCCAATGCCCTGGAAACAGTAGCTCAGGTCCGGGAGGTTATCGAAAACGCGGCCAAGCGTTTTCCGCCGGATATGGAGCACAAAATTGTGGTGGATAACACCATCTTCGTGCAGGAATCCCTCAAGGAAGTGCTGAAAACCTTCGGCGAAGCGTTAGTGTTGGTATTGATTATCGTGTTCCTTTTTTTGCAGAGCTGGCGGGCCACCCTCATTCCTATGCTGGCTATTCCGGTTTCCCTTATCGGCACATTTGCCGTTTTTCTGATGATGGGTTTTACCATCAATACCCTGACTTTATTCGCCATGGTGCTGGCGGTAGGTCTGGTGGTTGACGACGCCATCGTCGTGGTGGAGGCGGTGGAGTATCATATCCGCTATTCCGGTCTTGATCCCCGCCAGGCCACTTACCGGGCCATGGAGGAAGTGGCCGGACCGGTCGTTGCCATCGCTTTCGTGCTGGCTTCGGTGTTTATTCCGGTGGCCTTCTTCGGCGGTACGGTTGGCGTACTGTATAAGCAATTTGCCCTGACCATCACGGTGTCCATGGCCCTGTCGGCCCTGGTGGCTCTGACTTTGACCCCGGCATTGTGCGCCATGCTGCTGCAGCCCCATGACGGCACGGCTCATTCCGGCCGGCTGGGCGGACTGTTTCAGCGCTTTAATGACTGGTTTGACGCCACCATTGAGAAATACGGCCGGGGTGTGGCCGGCTCCATCCGCCGTTCCGGCGCCTGGCTGGTGGGCTTAGTGGTCATTGTGGTTCTGACGGCAGGTCTGTTTACAGCCTTGCCTTCATCCTTCGTCCCCGATGAAGACCAGGGATACTTTTTCTCCTCGGTGATGCTGCCGGAAGCGGCCAGCATGAACCGGACCACCGCCGTAGTGGACAAAGTCGGCGAGAATTTTCGCTCCATTTCGGGCATAGAAAATACCCTGGAAATTACCGGCTTTGACATCCTATCCGGCTCCATGAAGCCTAACTCAGCCCTTGTGGTCTCAGCTCTGGAACCCTGGGAGAAACGAGCGGATAAGTCTCTTCAGGTGAACTCCCTGCTGCGCTCGGCAATGGGTAAAACCAAAGATATCCCGGAAGCCGTGATCATGGCCTTTAATGCGCCGGCTCTGCCCGGTGTGGGTTCAGTCGGCGGCCTTAGCCTGATGCTCCTGGACAGAAGCGGCGGCAGCATGGATGAAATGAGCCAGGTAGCCCAGCAATTTGTCGCCGCTGCCCGTCAGCGCCCGGAAATCGCTGTAATCTATTCCGGATTCCGCAGTGATACGCCCGGCTACCGTTTTGAGCTAGACCGGGAAAAAGCCAAGGCCCTGGGAGTGCCGGTGCAGGATGTCTTCAACGCCCTGCAGACCTTCCTCGGCGGTCTGCAGGTCAATGACCTGAACCGGTTCGGCCGTACCTACAAGGTGATCATGCAGGCTGAAAGCGAATTCCGCGCCGATGCCAATGCTGTCCGCTTTCTGCATGTGCGCAGCTCCGGCGGCTCTATGGTGCCGTTAAGCACCCTGGTAAAGCCGGTGATGATCAATGCGCCTACCGTTGTCACCCGCTACAACGCCTCCCGGTCTATCCAGATCACTGCCAATGCCGCCCCCGGCTACAGTTCCGGTCAGGTCATAACCGCCCTGGAGCAAGTGGCGGGGCAGACCCTGCCGGCTAGCTTTAGTTATGAATGGTCGGGCCAGAGCCGGGAAGAAAAAATATCCGGCGGTCGCGCTCCCATTGTCTTCGGCTTTGCCATCCTGTTCAGCTTCCTGTGTCTGGCTGCTCTCTATGAGAGCTGGAGCATTCCTTTTGCGGTGCTCTTATCCATTCCCACCGGACTGCTGGGCTCCGTGCTGGCTCAATATGCCCGGGGACTGGATGTGAACGTCTACATGCAGATCGGCTTAATCATGCTGATCGGACTGGCGGCCAAAAACGCCATTCTGATCGTTGAATTTGCCAAAGTCCGGGTGGATGGGGGCATGGATCCGGTGAAGGCGGCGATAGAAGCCTGCTGCCTGCGGCTGCGGCCTATCCTGATGACGTCTCTGGCCTTTATTATCGGCTGCCTGCCCTTGGCTCTGGCCAAAGGCGCCGGCGCGGGCTCCAGAACCGCCATGGGAACGGCGGTAGTAGGAGGCATGATCAGCGCCACAGTGATCGGAATATTTTTAGTGCCGGTTCTGTTTGTCGTGATTGAACGTATTGTGGCTAAAATAAGCGGGCGTAAAGACAAAAAGGTTTCCCTCAGATAAGATCAGGGACTGGATTACGTAGAATCTTGTTCCGATGAATCCAAGCCTCCTGCTGCAGATGATTTTGCGGCAGGAGGCTTTTTCTTATAGCTGTATCCGGCAGTTCATCCATAAAGCAGGAATGAGCCGGAAAAATATAGAATGTTTGAGAATATGTTGCATGCTATTAAAAACGATCAGAAGCATTATAACATAAGCGGGGGGTTAGCATGGTTCAACAATCTGCGGTCAAGCTTTTTTGTTTAACTCTGATCTGTCTGATCGGACTGACGGTCAGCCGCGAAGTTCTGGCTGCTGAGTGGATTAGGGATAATGTCACCGGGGTAAAGGTGTGGAATCCGGAGCCGGCGCCCAATGAAACGGTAAGATGGTCGGGTGGCAGTGAGGAAGGGTATGCCGAAGGCCGGGGAGAATTAAAATGGTTTACCCATGGACGTTTGGTGCAGCGCGGCCAGGGGGGCATGAACCAGGGGAAAATGAAAGGCAGCTGGAAAGTAGAGTTTTTGAACCGGGGCCAGATTTTTGAAGGAACCTACTGGGAAAACCGGCGTCATGGGCAGGGAAAGCTCACTTTTGTCAATGGCGGCGTCTGGGAAGGGGAATGGCTGGATGGCAAATACCAGCCTTTTGTCAAACGGATTCAAGCGCTGCGGCAGCCTCCCTGGCAGGTCCACGACGCCATGACTCACCCCTATGGCATGTATGTGCTGATATCTCAGCTGGTCAGCCCGAAAGCAGCCAATGATCCGTCAGGGTCAGGCTACCAGCCCAGCCGGCAGGGACTTTACCTCCTGTCGGTTGGCGCCGATGGACGGGACCGGTGGATCAAACAGCTGGACACGCTCTACCTGACCGACGGTTTCCGGGGATCGCTGCAAACAGATAAAGGGAAACTGCTTGCAGTGATCACGGGGCAGAAGAACGCCGGCGGTCAAGCCAAAACCCTGCTCTATACCTATAGCCGGCAGGGAGATATGCTGAATGTCAAAGACCTGCCGGCCGCCAATGCCCTGTATCTATATTTTGAAGACAATGGGATCCGTTACTTTGACCGGCCCAGCCAGCAATTGGTCCATCTGACATTGGCCAATTATCAGAGCAAACCGTTACGTAAGGTGAAGGAACTGGACGCTGTTAATTTGCAGAATGCCTTTCAAACGGAACATTCCGGCGGCCTTTGGCCGGTTACTATGATACTCTAATACCCGGGGAGGGAAGGAAAACCATGAACCATTTTCTGTTTCGACTGCCCACTCGAGTCATGTTCGGACAGGGCGCTCTTGGCAGTATTGCCGTCGAATGCGTAACCTGGGGTGTGAAAAAGGCCTTTCTGGTGACTGGCAGGACCTCCACCAAAGGTTCGCCGCATCTGGCCGCTTTGATCGAATCTCTGGAACAGGCCGGTATCACCGTCCGGCTGTTCGCTGAAGTCGAGGCTGACCCCAGCGTGGAGACCGTGGACCGGGGAGCAGCCCTGATTAAAGAGTTTGGCGCCGATACGGTGTTTGCCTTCGGCGGCGGCAGTCCCATGGACGCCGCCAAATCCATGTCCATGCTCCAGGGCAATCCTGGTTCCATCAGCGACTATATCCGAGGCAGAAAGACCATCAGCCGGCCGGGCTTGCCCCTTATTTGCATTCCCACCACGGCCGGCACCGGCAGTGAAGTAACGGCTGCGGCTGTGACAACCGATACCAAGACCAGGGAAAAGATCGGATTATCCCATGACTATATGATGCCGAAACTGGCCGTGATCGATCCGGAACTGCATGTCAGCATGCCGCCAGGAGTTACGGCTGCTACCGGCATTGATGCCCTGACTCATGCCATTGAGGCCTATGTGGCCACTCAGGCCGAACCGATTACCGATGCCTTATGCCTCCACGCCATTCGCCTGATTGGGTCCCATCTGCGGCGGGCAGTAGCATGCGGCAAGGATATTGAGGCCAGATCCCAAATGGCGGCAGCCAGCCTGATTGCCGGCGCCGGCTTTACTAACGCCGGTCTGGGCGCGGTCCATGGCATCGCCCATCCGGTGGGAGCTCAGTTCGGTGTGCCCCATGGGGTGGCTAACGGCATTATGCTGCCGTATGTAATGGAGTACTGCCTGATGGCCGATTATGCGAAGTTCCGCGATATCGCCGTGGCCATGGGCCAGGATGTGACCGGCCTGTCCCTGCGGGATGCAGCCTATTTGGCAGTTAGTGCCGTGCGCGACCTGGAGACCGACATCGGTATTCCTCAGACTTTGGCTGAAGCAGGCGTGCCCCAAGACAAAGCTGAGGATATTGTCAAAGACGCTGCCAACTACAGACTGTTGCCTAACAGTCCGCGTCAGCTGACGATTGCCGATCTGCGGACTATCGTTCAAAGAGCAATGGGGTAAGTAAAGGGCGCTGGCGGGTGCCCTTTTATTTATGGCAAATTAGATCGTTTTTCGATAAAATATTACAAGAAATGCATGTTTCAACCAATTTATTCTAAAGGAATTTCCAATGATATGCGGAACTTATTAATAAATATAGTGGCAAGCAGGTTTTATAATACTTATCCATAATGCAGCGAGAAGACATCCCGATAGGGGAGCACCCAAGACTGGAACAGTCTTGAGATTTAGTTTTAACAATTCAAAAGAGGTGGCAAAAGTGAAGAAACCGGCATTTTTAATACTTGCAATGTTCACATTAGCCCTTTTGGCGGCAGGTTGCGGCGGGGATGATGGCGGCAGTAAAGGAGTTACTTTGCAAATTGGCGTGGGAGATCAATCCCTTAATGCAGTGTCTGGGGCGACTATCCAATATAGAGACCCGGATGGGACGCAAAAAAATGCAAAAACCAATGCCAATGGCATTGCCAGTATATATATTACCCAAACGGGATCGACTATGATAGATGCTATTGTATATCAAGGTAATGCCTATACGCATTCGTCATATCCAGATGGAATTCCTATGACATTGGAGGGTGGGTTGCCTGGTGGCACAATTCCGCTTCCTATTCAGATTAATACCGCTACAGGTGAAATAATAGGCATCAATAGTTTTAAAATTACTGAATTATCTGGAGGGAGTAGTGACAACCCGAGCAGCGACAACCGGGTTATACGGGTAAAAGATCACAACGGGGCCATGGTATCCGGGGCAACTATCTCTTATCAAGAGTCGGATGGAACGTCGAAAACTGTAATGACTAATGCAAGCGGTTCTGCTTCCATAACTGTTACTCAACCAGGAAACATCACGGTGATTAGCATTTCAACTCCGTCCGGGAGCTATTCTGCGAGCATCAGTCTTTACCAAAAAGAATTCACTCTCCAAATCCAAGCGGATGGCAAGGTGAGTCTCGTGTTTTAGCATTAATGAAGCGCCTGGCGTCAACTAAAGGCACAGGTTACCTTGCTTGCCCCTATACTTAGTTAAATATACGTGTGAGTCAAAACGGGAAGGATGATGCATCTCTTCCCGCAATTTCTGCCAGGCTTTATTCATAGCGCAACCGGAGTAGATTTATGGCAGGGAACGACGCAAGATCGATACAGCGTATTTGTTGAACTATTTTTTATTTGGAAAGAGGTGTTCCTATGAAGAAGATTGCATTGGTGCTCCTGACACTCTTTGCGATGACTCTTTTGATCACAGGTTGCGGAGGCGGCAGCGGAGACGGCGGCGGTACTAAAGGTGTCACATCGTCTTTCGTGGTAACGGATTACACGGGAAAGAAGAATCTGCCAGGAGTAAAGTTCTATTATGAGGCGCCGGATGGGACGCCAGGTGAAGCAACATCTGATGAAAATGGAGCGTTTACTACATTTACTACCCAAGTAGGAAATTATAAACTGACTCACTTTATATATGAGGGAGAGACGTATACTGCAGCGTTCGTCGGGCGCGACCTGATACTGCAGTGGAATGGCCAGAGCGAGATTAACAACAATGTGAAGGTTAAGTACAAGATTACTATTGAATCGAGGAGTTTGGAGGTTAAGCGCGTATACTTTTAGACAAACAAACTAAAGGCACGACTTAGCTTGCTTGCACCACTGATTACTGGAAGAGTGCCTGGAGGGTTGCATAATTCTCCAGGCACTCTTTTTTGAGGATAAAACGATGTTCATTTTATTGCGTTATCAAATTCAAGAACTTGTCTTTCCCTTACTATTATCGATTCTGGGGATTTGTCTGATATTTTTAGGCGAGTTGCTGTTTGAGATGGGAAGATATGTTTTTGTCAATAAGGTGCCTTTGGCCTGGATTCTTACCCTGTTGCTCTATCGCTTGCCGTTGCTTTTCGTAAACGCTTTGCCGATCAGTCTGCTTTTTGCCATTCTCTTTTCTATCGGCAGGCTGGAAAAGGATAAAGAACTGGTGATCATGCGTACGGCCGGAGTCAGCAACCGGAAATTATTAATGCCTTATTTGACGATTGCTTTGATCTTCAGCGGCGTTTCCTTTTATTGCAGCGACAAAATCATGCCGGTGGTCTATCCGAAAAGCGAACTGCTGCTGCGGAAAATTATTTTTCTGTCGCCGCCGCCGGAAATGGTGCAAAATGTCTTTGTCCGGGAGAAAAACCGGGTGATCTATATCGGCAGAATTGACTTGGAAACGCAAATGCTGAGCCATGTTATGATCTACGAGCTGCAAGACGATAAAATCGCCAGGGTCATTACGGCGGAAAGCGGCAGCCTCCAGGGTCATTCCTGGACTCTGCGGGCCGGACTGATACAGGAATACGACAAACAGGGCCGCATGGCCTACGAGACCGGCTATCAGCAGATGCAGTTTCATACCGAGGCCAACACCCAGCTGTTCCGGTCGGAAAGGACTACCTCCGATATGGACCTGGCGCAACTGGCTCAGATGATCCGGGACCTGCACCGCCAGGGGATTCCTACGACTTCCTATGAAGTGGATTACTATTTGAAGATGACCCGGCCCCTGACGCCGTTCCTGTTTGTCCTGCTTTGCTCCCCTCCCTTCATCCGGGCTAAAATGCAGCATAAGTACTATTTTGCCGCCGGCTGCCTGCTGTTTATCTTTGTGTTTTTCGGGGTCTCTTCCTGGTTTGTCTCAGCCGGCCGCGCCAAAGTCCTGCCGCCGGTCTGGGCTGCCTGGCTGCCGGTGATCCTGTTCGGCGGCCTGGGCGGCTTAGGGGTGTGGTGGGCGGACCGTGCCTAACGCAGCCATTATTTTGCAATGGTTCATGATCGGGTTGATTCCTATTCTCTGTGCCGGTGGCGTACATCCTTTCTTTTCGGTCGCCAGCGCTGAATCGCTGAAATCGGAAAGACTGCACTATGATCAGCAGTCGAATCGCTTCACGGCCTCCGGCAACATCCGGTATAGCGATCAGGACGGCTCATTCTCCTCGGATACGCTGGAATATGACGAGCAGAGCGGCAGGATGATCGCCAAAGGCTCTGTCACCGCAGTCATCAGCAATATGAACGAGCGGAATCAGACCTGTGAACTGCAGGCCGATAGCATGGAGTACGATAAAAATACCGGCGTGTACATCTTTTATGACTTTACCCTGCAATATGAGGGTGATACCTATAAAGGCGACAAGCTGGAATACAACCTCAAGACAAAAAAATTTCAAATGTCAGGCCGGGTTCGTCACTATTTAAAAACCGGCGAGATACTATCCGCCGACACCTTAGTCTATGATGCCGAGCGTGAAGTGAGCGACGCTCAAAAATACTCTTTTTTGTTCACCCTGGATGAGGTAACTTATAGATTATCAGGCTCAAAGCTGACCTGCATGTCCAATACCTATCACACTGAAGACGCCTCTGTCACGGTATGCGACCAAGACCCGCCTCACTTTCGCTATACAGCCAAAACAGCCGATTATTATCCCTCTTCGCGAAAGCTGAGGCTCACCAAGGCTGCTTACTGGGAAGGACAGCATAAAATCATTGAATTGGAAGCCGTCACTCTGCCTTTGTACGATAAAGTAACGGCAGGGTATGACGACGACGAAGGTTGGTACCTTAAGACTCAGAACCGTTACGACATGAATCGGCGGGATTATGGCTTGAGTTATCGCGATTATATGAGCCGCAGAGGCCTTGGCTTTGGCGCCAGAGAATACCGTAAGGGAGAAAAATCCCAAAACGAGCTGTATTGGTATGCCTCAGGCACTCCCGGGCGGGACAACCAAATATTCCGGGGGGAATGGCAGTTAAGTCATGTTGATTCGTCCCAGCGCATATCCTTTGAGAGGCGGGAAAACGGCTGGTTTGGGAAAGCTGATCTATGGGAAGCTTCTGCCAGCTATCTGGCCTCGGATGATTTCCGGACTACTAATTTTAACACCACATATTTTTTTCAGGACAATCAACTGGCGCCTTACTCCGTCGTTAACAGCAGTCTGTCTCAATCCTTACGATTGGACCAAAATTTGACCGGGCACGCAATGGTGAATTGGCGGCGGGAAGAGCAATTTTCGGCGGAAAATACAAAGAACGGGTACAATCTGATGTTGGACTATCGGCGTGATTGGCTGTCCGCTCAATTATCCGCCAGCGATTCCCTGGATGAACTGCGGGAAGTACCCAAACTCAGTCTAAGAACGATCTCCGACTCACCCTTCCAGTATGCCCTGGCCACCTCGCAGGTTTCCTGGAGAGACCGGCCGCGGGTGCAGCAAACCGATATGGAAGTTTCCTATCGTTCCCTGCCGGTGAAGCTAAGCGATCAGATATTTTTTCTGCATACCGCCAATGCAACCGAGACGGTATTCAGCGATGACAACAGAATGACCAACACGCGGCATTCCGCCAATTTTCTCATCAACCTGAACCGGCAAATTTATTTCACTACCGGCGTGACCCGGGAATCAGCCAAGGGCTACAATTCGGTTTATCAAACCAGGCTATATAGGGATGTAGAAAAGGCTACCTGGGACATGAATTATGTCTTTGATGAAGATTACCGCTTTAAAATAGAAGGGGAGCATAATTTTTCCGAGGATACCGCAGCCGTAACCGCTCTGACTCTGGAGGGCCGGACCTTTCCCTTCTGGAATTGGAGTGTTTCCGCGGCCTACGACACCTATTTGGAAGAATGGAATCAATACCATGCCTATCTGACCTTTAATCCCGACAGCGCCCTGACGGGGTATATCCAAATGAAGTATGAGACTCAACGCCAGGCGGTGACGGAGGCCTCGGTCAATCTGGAGGGAGTATTGTCCGATATTTGGTCTTATGGCGTAAAGGTTGAAAGAATGTCCAACGTGTCCGTGGTTTCCGGTATTTGGCTGACTCGAAAATACCATTGTCGTGATTTGATACTGTCATTTTATCCGGAAGAGAAATTGTATTTTGCCGAACTCATCTTTAAAAATCCCTAACCAGGCCGGACTATGAGGAATATGAAACATGCGAAGTAGGAAAGACCTGAACCTGTCAGCGGAACAATTCAGCGTGATCGTGATTGCCCTGCCTTTCATCGCTCTCTTTGTTTTTGGTGGTCTTGCCGACGACCCTTTGGTTCCGGCGCCGACGGTTAAAGAAAAAATGATTGTGGAGGATTCTCGCGTAGCAGGCTGGCACAGCGGGCAGCTGCAGTGGCAGGCCAGGGTCAACAGCATACAAAAAGAGGGGGAGTCACTGGCCACCATTGTTGATATTGAAGAAGGCCATTTTTTTCGTAAACAGGCGGCCCCCGTCCGTTTTATCGCCTCGACTGCCCATCATAATATTTTAAGCGGTGACGTGGATTTCCCCGAGGGAATCACCTTTATGATGGATACCATGACCCTAACTGTCGGACAAGCCGTTTGGAATGCCAAGAACCATGAACTGAAAGGCTCTGACGTCCGGATTATGCGGGAAAATGGCGACGCCATTACCGCCCGAAAATTTGTTTTTTACCCGGATTCGCAACAGGTTTTCTGGTTCGGTGATCTGATCTACCAGGTGAATAGCGACCCGGCCGACGCCATTACAATATCAGCGCCTCAGGGGGCGTACCGGAATGAGGCGTCTAATGCCGCTGCAGTAACAAACAATACTTTTCGGATGAAAGAGGCCAGGCTATCCATGAAAGCCGGCGACATGACGGCAGGCTCGTTTTATTATCAGTCTGACGGTGATGGGGCCTTGACTTTTGCTGAAGGCGTTTTGTTTGTAGAAACCGGCGGCGCCGAGGTGTATAGTGACACAGCCGTTTATGACGGAACGTTGCGGCAAATTTCATTCGAAGAGAATGTAAAGGCCTGTCAAGTCAACAAGAGGTGGATTCGTTCGGAAAAAATGGTCTATGATATTGAACGGGGAACATCTGAGTTTCAATATAATGTCCATACCGGGCAGGATTGATTGGGAATCACTGAGGGAGGAGCCTGTTTTATGAAAAAAATGATAAAATATATAGTGACGGCCCTGATCTGTCTCAGCATAAATCCGGTTGGCGGAACCGTCCTGGCCGGTGCGGCGGACCAACCCGCGGCTGCGTCGTCTCGCGCCCCCTATGTATTGGCAATAGGGATCAGCCGGTACAAATATATGCCGGAGTTAAAATCGCCCTTGCTAAACGCCGAAGCTTTTGGTGCGTTCTTCTCAGGTAAAGCGCAGGATGTGGCTGTTTTAACCGACAGCCGAGCGACTAAAAGAGCCATTACTGCCAAGCTATACAGTTATCAGGCCTTGTTAACGACAGAAGATCATCTCATCATCTATTATTCCGGACACGGCGGTTATAATCAGGTTTATTGGCAGTCATACGATGCGGACCGCACCTTGGCCCGGGGCCGCTCCGAATATATGTACGAAGAGACACTGATCCCTTATGATGCCGGCTATGACAAAGCAAGCCATGTAACCACCTCGGAATTATCCATGATCTTAAAAAAACTGCCGGCAACCGTGACCGTGATCATTGATCCCAGCTATTCCAAAAATCGCGGGTATCAGACAATCCACACCTTTTCTGAGAGATCCCGCGCCAAACGCCCTTATCGGGCATTCAGAGATTTGAGCATGTATGGCTTTACCGTGATCGTTTCCTCTGACTATGCGGAAACCGCCTATGACGATTCATTTAAAGGCTTGACCCTGGGCATATTCACCCAATATTTCATCGAAGGACTGGCAGGCCCGGCTGATACGAATCAGGATCATTCGATTCATCTGACAGAGGCGTTTGAGTACGGCAGCCTAAGAACCATACAGCATATCGGCGTTCAACATCCCCGCATATATAAAGGAAAAAAACCAAACATCCAAGTGATAAAGCTGGATTAGATTTCGCCTTACATAAAGCAAAACCCATTGACAGATAGAAGGGATCTGCATATACTGTTGTTGACTGATAGTCAGTCGAATGGTAGAGGTGGTTTTTATGGCAAGAGTGACAAAAGATCCCCAGGAGCGTACCAATGAACTGATTGACGCGGCGGAAGAGCTGTTTCTGACTAATGGTTACGATAAAACCTCGGTCAGTGACATTGTCAAAAAGATCGGGGTGGCCCAGGGGACTTTCTATTACTATTTTCAAACCAAGGAAGAAATCCTCGATGCCATTGCCGTCCGTTATTTTACCATGATCATGCGGGAATGTGATAAAATCGACCGCTGCCAGCCGGCGCCGCAGCAACTGCGGCTGATGTTCCAGGCGCTTTTCAGGGTCTCCATGCATCCGGGAAAACAGGGAAACAGCAGGGTTTTCCGCTATTTGTTCCCGGAAAAACACTTTCATCTGCTGGAACGAATCGAGCAGAGAGGCTATGAAATGCTTGGGTCNGTTTTTTTTGAGGATCATTGAGCAGGGGACAACCGAAGGCAGCATGCACGTCATACAGTTCGAGGCTACGGTGGACCTGATTACTCGTATCATGGAACGCCTCTTTCAGTTGCATGCCCAGAACGACCAGGCTAGATTTATGCAATATGTGCAGGCAGTGGAATATATGATCGAACGATCTCTGGCCATGAAGGAAGGAGTCCTCCAGTTAACGGAGTACTTTGCTGCTTGCAATGGTTGATCCGTTTCATGTCCGGGGCGTAATTCCGCACAGATCGTAACCCTGTCAGCTTCCATAAACAATATCCCTTCCGTTAAATGCGATAAAGCGTTTAACGGTTTTTTATTATACCGATGACAGGCTGTCGAAAAAAAAGAGTGAAAAAATCTAATTTTATGTAAATTGCATTTAATATTGACAATCTTTTGCCTTCCCACTAAACTTTATACCTATATACATGTATACAAGCATACAATCGATAGGTAATATTCAATATATGGGAGGAATGGAATGTGCCCGCGAAAAAATGGTGGCAGCTTATGGTGGCTTTTTCCTGTCTGGCCGGGATTGTGTGGCTGACGCCGGAAATCACCGGTTTAAAAGCTGCCGGTAAAGCCACGCTGGGGATCGCCGTATTTGCTATTATTGTTTGGGTTACTCAGGCCTTGGAAGATGCGCTTAGCTCAATGGTAATCGTATTTTTGCTGGCGGCGCTGAAAGCTACTGATTTAAATGGCGCTTTCAGCGGCTACGCCAATACTTCTTTGTGGCTGATTGTCATTGGTTTCATTATGGCCGGTTGTATGGAAAAGTCCGGTCTTTCCAAGCGGGTTGCCCTGCTATTGGTCAATCTGGCAGGAGGAGCTGCGGTCAGGGTTTACTGGGCCGTGGCGGCGGTCATGGCCGTAATGAGTTTTCTGGTGCCGTCTATTACGGCCAGGACTCTGTTAATGCTGCCGATTATCTTAGGCATAGGCCAGGCGTTTGATGCCAAGCAGGGACAGAGCAATATTGTCAAAGCGCTGATTTTCATTGTGGCCATGAGCGGCACCATGATGAGCATCGGGGTAATGACTGCCCACGTAGGCAATCCCATTACCGTAGGTTTGATTCAATCTGCAACTAAGCAGGTCATTTCCTGGTCCGACTGGTTTAAGATCGGCGGACCGCCTGCTTTTATCCTGGCTTGCCTCTCTGTGTATGTTCTGAAAGTCATGTGGCCGCCGGAAATCGGCAATCTGGGGCAAGGTCAGACTTACATCCAGAAAGAACTGGCAGCCATGGGAAAACTGACGGCACCCGAGAAATATACCCTGGTCATTTTTCTGTTTACCCTGGTCCTTTGGGCTACAGATTCCCTGCATAAGGTGAATGTTGCCATTGTGGGCTTGCTGGCTGTGATCCTGCTCCTGTGGCCGGCCAGGGGCATTATGCCCTGGAAAGAAGCGCAGCAAAGAGTCCCCTGGAATATTTTCGTGCTGTATGGCGCCGGCTTATCCATGGGGACTGCCCTGGTCACTTCCGGTGCCGCCAAATGGCTGGCCGGAACCATGCTGGGACCGATTGCCGCTATGTCCCATGGTCTGCAAATCGTCATTCTCATTTGGGTGGTTACTCTTCTCCAGGTATTTTTCACCGGTGGCGGACCCAAAACCACTGCTTTGACGCCGATCGTCATTGCTCATGCGGTTGCCATTAAGGCCGACCCGCTGGTATTTGCCCTGATTTTGGGCATGAATATGCAGCACCAATATCTGCTGCCGGTCAGCAATATGCCCAACGCCGTTGCCATGGGCACCGGCCACATCACCAGCGGGGAACTGATGAAGACCGGCGCCGTAATGAGCGTTTTGGCCTGCGTGTTCATGACGTTGATGGTGTTTACGTACTGGAGTTGGATTGGTGTGGTGCAATAGGAAACGGTCCCGGATTCGGGCTGCCGATGAGCTTGCACTGGGAGTCAGGACTGGATTATAATTCTTATCAAGGAGGGGTGTAAGGTTGAATAAATATAAATCCGTTTCATCGCAAATTATCGCAGAACTTGTTGAAATTGTCGGCGCCAGGAATGTAATGACTGACCAGGAGAAAATAGAGCCTTACTCTCATGATGAAGTGACTGAAACCCGCTATCACCATCTGCCGGAGGTGGTGGTATTGCCGCAAACAGCCGAAGAAGTTGCCGCCATCATGAAGTTGGCCAATCGGGAACTCATCCCCGTAGTGCCCCGGGGGGCCGGCACCGGGCTGGCCTGCGGCGCAGTGCCGATTCACGGCGGTATTGTGCTGAGTTTGGAACGCATGAACAAAATTCTGGAAATCAACACTGACAGCTTATATATGGTCGTGGAGCCCGGTATGAGGACGGATGACGTTCAGAAAGCGGCCAAAGAGCAAGGTCTGTTTTATGCCGGCGATCCCTGCAGCGGCGACAGCTGCTTCATTGGCGGCAATGTGGCCACTAACGCCGGCGGTAACAAGGCCGTCAAATACGGTACTACCCGTCAGCAGGTTTACGGCATGGAAGTGGTGACGCCGCTGGGTGAGATCATCAATCTGGGCGGACGCCTGGCTAAAAATACCACCGGTTATTGCCTGGAACAGCTGATGATCGGTTCCGAGGGGACCTTGGGCATTGTGACTCAAATCACCCTGAAGCTGATGCCTTTGCCCCGGTATGTGACTGACCTGCTGGCTGTTTTCCCTGACGTTGATTCCGCCATTGCCATCGTGAACAAAATCATCAAAGCCGGAGTCACTCCTACCTGCGTGGAATTTATGGACAATATTACGATTAAAAGCGTGGAGTCTTTCCTCAATGAAAAACTTCCCGCCAGCGATCAGGGCAACTACATCATCATCCAGGTAGAAGCCGACTCGGAAGATGCCCTGGATGACAAAAGCATCCTGCTGGATGAGCTTTGTAATCAGAACGGTGCCCTCAGCGTGCTGGTGGCCGATCCCGTAAAAATCTGGCGGGCCCGCAAAGCCTTTGCCGAGGCAGTGCGTCACGAAAGTCTGATCATGGACAAAGAGGATATTGTAGTGCCAGTGGATCAGATCCCGGAGATGATGAGCGAAATCACCAAACTCAGCCAAAAGCACAGTTTGGCTGCACGGGTGGCTAGCCATGCCGGCGACGGCAACATTCACCTCAATATCCTCAAAGGCAGGATGCCGGACGCGGAGTGGGACAGCAAGATCGAAGCCATGCAGCATGACCTGTATAAAATAGTCTACCGCCTGGGCGGCAAGCTATCCGGCGAGCACGGCATCGGCTACAAGCGCAAGCAGCTGATGCAGGAATATACTTCCCCGGTGGAACTGAACATGATGCGGGCCATTAAAAAAGCGTTAGATCCTAACCTGATTTTGAATCCGGGGAAAATTTTCGATGTGATTTAAAATAAACCGGGGTATCGAGACATTAAAAATGTTGCGATACCCCCGGTTCGTCTTATATCGTCATAGTGATATCCTCTAGAATGGCAAGGGAACGGTTCTCTTGCCATCCATTAAGGATGCTAGCATCCAAATGGGGATGATTAGATATATTAGGAAGCTCAGTGAAGATTGCTGATGAGGGTTATCCTCAATCTGATCTCCTAATGGGGATAAAACGTATGTAAGAGATATACAGTGAATCTAATTGCCTGAGAGAGCAGCGGCAAGAGGATGGTTAAACCTTCCCCTTGTGACTCTTTTAGGCATTGATATGACCGTTATCCACATCTCTCTGGATTTGTTTGTGGAAAAAAGCAAAAAGTGGTCTGACACATTGATTGCTGCTGGATAATTGAGTAGGGTCATATCGAGATATGCACATTTGACCGTCGGTTTGACCGATATCGAATATACGGCAGGTGATAGACTCGAGGGGACGGTTCTGTTGACACGTGAAAAATAAAGTGATACTATCAAAATAGAGGTGATGACGAATGCCCCGAAAAGCCCGACAACCTAGCCAAAGCGGAATCTACCATATCATCCTGCGAGGTATAAACAAGCAAGTTATTTTTGAAGACGAAGAAGACAACCAAAAATTTCTGTGGTACTTAGCACATTACAAAGAAATCAGCCAGTATAGCATCTACGGATATTGCCTGATGTATAACCATATCCACCTGATGCTTCAAGAAAGCCAGGAACCCGTTGCCCATGTCATGAAACGAATTGGTGTAAGCTATGTCTCCTGGTATAATCGAAAATATGGCCGCTATGGGCACCTATTCCAAGATCGATTTAAAAGTGAAGCAGTAGAAACCGATGAATACTTTTTAACGGTTTTACGGTATATTCATCAAAATCCCCTTAAGTCCGGAGAAGGAACAATAGAAACCTATCCTTGGAGCAGTTACCGCCACTATGTCGAAGGCAGCGACTGGATCGACACCGCTTTTGCCCTTGGGATATTTTCTTCTGAGCCAGAAATTGCTCTCAATCGATTCAAGCAATTTATGAACGAAAAACCAGAAGAGACAGCCGTAATGAGTTACACCTCGTATAAATTAACCGATCAAGACGCCAAACTCGCCATACAAAACATAGCCAAGGTCAGCATACCTGTTGAGCTTCAAACCATAGAAAAAGAAAAGCGGGATGAGCTCCTTCGGCGAATTAAAAAAGTAGAAGGAATATCGACCAGGCAGATTGCCAGGTTGACGGGTATCAGTCAAAGCGTGATTGCACGGGCGTAACAAGAGAACCGTCCGAAACCACTGAAAAACCCCCTGTTTTAGCCGGCCAGGACCAATAAAGCGTGTTGG
>NZ_AFGF01000075.1 GCF_000219125.1 Acetonema longum DSM 6540 | reverse complement strand
AACTGGCAAGCTGCTGGTTGGTAAAACTTAAATCAATAGCGTTGTTAATTGCTTCTAAAATATGATCATTGGGGATTTTTTCGTACAATATGGAGTACAGGCTCAGCTGCTTGGGCTGTTGTTTTAACACATCAACCACCGCCTAGCTCATTTGTTTCCTTGTCCATATTATACCATAAAAATACAGGCCTTTTCAGACTTTTTCAGTGGTTTCGG
>NZ_AFGF01000074.1 GCF_000219125.1 Acetonema longum DSM 6540 | reverse complement strand
CGTCGTCGNCTNTNTTTTTTTGCTGTAATGATTGAATCTAACGAATGATTTCCCGAATCGCCTGCACCGCCTCGTCCACATCCTCCGGTCCTACGCCGGCGTGGGCAATCATTCGGCAGGTAGTTTCGCCGATTAACTTGATTTTGATGCCTCGTGTGAGCAGAGCATCGGTGACAAATTGTGCCGTTTTGCCCACAGAAGCAAAGTCGATCTGCACAATGTTGGTCAATACCAGATCCATATCGGTCAGTCGCTCGTCAATGGCACACAGTCCGGCTGCCAGGCGTCGGGCATTATCATGGTCTTGCTGCAGGCGCTCTGTCATGGTCTCCAAGGCTACGAGGCCGGCAGCCGCCATATGACCGGCCTGGCGCATGCCGCCGCCGATCCGTTGTCTGATCCAGCGGGCCCTGGCGATAAACTCCCGGCTTCCCAGGAGCAAAGAGCCGAAAGGAGCAGCCAGCCCCTTGGTTAGGCAAAACTGCAGGGCATCGATATTTTGCGCCAAATCACTGACCTTGACCTGCAAAGCCAGGGCGGCATTAAAAATACGGGCGCCGTCCAGATAGACGAACATATCGTATTGCCGGGCAATCGCGGCCATTTCGGCCTGATAAGCAGGGGATAGGGGATAGCCCCGGTTTAGATCATAGGTATTTTCCAGGCACAGCATCCGGCTGACCGGAGCCTGGATGCCGGGTTTACGGATCAGCTTCCTTACATCCGCCGCCTCGAATTTGCCGCAGGAGCTTTTTAAGGCTCTGGCCTGGACGCCGGAGAGAGCCGCTATTCCGCCTACTTCCAAATTGTACATATGGGATTCTTCCCCCAGGAGGATCTCTTCCCCCGGCCGGGTAGCGGTCATGATGGCGATCTGATTGGCCATGGTCCCGGACACAGTCAGCAGAGCGGCTTCTTTTTGAAACAGGCTGGCAGCCATGTTCTCCAGCTTCTTGACTGTCGGGTCTTCTCCCAGGATGTCATCGCCGACCTCGGCCTCCATCATGGCCCGCCGCATTGCCGGTGTAGCTTGGGTCACCGTATCGCTGCGAAAATCTTTATACATGGATTCACCTCTTTAATTTTTTTCCGGGATTATTGCTAAACACAGCTTCCCTGCAGAACCATCAAGCATGGAAGCCGTGTTTTTATTGCATTAGGCTATAGATGGCGGGAAGCTATCATGGATTTGCATAATTCTACGGCAACGACGCCATTGGCGGCATAAGCGTCGGCGCCGGCCTGGGCGGCGTATTCTTTGGTTAGGACTGCGCCGCCTACGATGGTGAAGGTGTGTGCCGGGCTGCCGGCCGCTCTTAATTCCCGGATAGTATGGTCAATTTGCGGCAGGGTGGTAGTCATCAAGGCGCACAGACCGACGATATCGGGCTGATGCTCCCGGCAGGCGGCTACGATTGTATCAGCCGGTACATCTTTGCCGAGATCAATGACAGTGAATCCGTTATTTTCCAGAAGAGCGGCTACAATATTTTTTCCCAGATCGTGGATATCGCCTTTTACGGTAGCCAGTACAACTTTACCTAAACTGCGGACAGAGTGGGCCGGCAGATAGGTTTTAATGGCCTGAAAAGCGCTGCGCATAGTTTCAGCTGACAGCATGACATGAGGCAGGAACGAGCGGCCGGCGCTAAATGCCTGCCCGACTTCATTCATTGCCACAGTCAAAGCTTCATCGGTAATGGTCAAAGGCTGATAGCCTTCCTGGATCGCTTGCTCAATCAGAGGTGCCACAGCTTCTTTTTCTCCCTGGATAACGCAATGTTTAATCTTCCCCAGGATATGGGATGTATCTATTTCATGGGGAGCACCGGGAAATCCTGGGGGCGTGTAGGCATAGCGGGCGCTGAACTGTCGGGCGTGGGCATCATGGCCCAGGAGTACGGCTGATGTTGCCAGAATATCCTGCATGAGTGGGTCATAGGGATTGAGGATGGGGGCGTCGAGGCCGGCGTGAAGGGACATGGCGCAAAAGGCCGCGTTGATCATGTCCCGGCGGGGCAGTCCGTAGGAAATGTTGCTGAGACCCATGACAGTGGGATAGCCAAAGTGCTGTCGGTATAGCTGCAGGGTGGCTAGGGTTTGTCTGGCGGCTTCGCCGTCAGTGGCGATGGTCAGGGTCAGTGCATCCAGCATCAGGTCATTCTCGGAGAGACCGGCCGCCAAGGCGGCGGCTACAATGTTCTGGGCGATTGCCACCCGTTCCCGGGCTGTGGCCGGCAGACCGCCGGCTGCCAACGGCAGGCACAGGATGGCGGCACCGTATTTTTTGGCTAAGGGCAGGAAGTGTTCCAGCCTTTCTGGCTCGGCGCTGACCGAGTTGACCAGGGCCCGGCCGGGAAAGGCCGCCAATCCGGCTTCCAGGGCTTGAGGGTCAGTGGTGTCGATGGCCAGCGGCGCGTCCACCAGCATCGAGAGTTCCTGAACGGCTTTCTTCATGGCAGCCGCCTGGTCAATGCCCGGTACTCCCATATTGACGTCCAATACTCTGGCGCCGGCTTGGAGCTGACCCAAGGCATCCTTTTTTACCGTTGTGAAACTGCCTTCTTTAATTTCGGCGGCCAGCTTCCTGCGCCCGGTGGGGTTAATTCGTTCGCCGATTACTACCGTCGGGTATTGCTGTCCGATATAGACAGTTTTGCTGCGGCTGGCTAATGCCACGTAAGGAGAGGGCTGCGGCAATAGGGGGGATTGTCTGGTTGCGCCGGTGGCATCAATTGCCTCGCGGGCAGCTTTGATATGCTGCGGTGTAGTGCCGCAGCAGCCTCCCACATAATGAGCCCCGGCGGCAATAAGTTTGGGAATCCAGTGGGAAAATTCCTCCGGGCCCATGGGAAAATGGGTTTGGTCTCCCTCCAGGGTAGGAAGGCCGGCATTGGGTTGAATGCTGATTGGTTTATGGGTTGCCTTGACCAGGGTTTCCAGGACGAGAAGCAGCTGGGCCGGGCCCAGGGAACAATTGGCGCCGATCACATCGGCACCAAGGGGCGACAGGATCACTGCGGCGGTATGGGCGTCGGTGCCGGTGAAGGTGCGTCCGTCAGTTTCGAATGTCAGCTGGCAGATAACCGGTTTGCGGCAAACTGACTTGGCTGCCAGCAGAGCGGCGCGCATTTCCTGAATATCAATAATGGTTTCAATGATCATCATATCGGCTCCGGCCTGGTCCAGAGCGGTGATTTGCTCGGCAAAGGCGTTAAAGGCATCCTGGAAGGACAAGTCGCCTAATGGCTCGATGAACCGGCCGGTGGGTCCTACGGAGCCGGCCACTTTAGTATGAGGGCCGCATGCCTGCCGGGCTGCCTGCACCGCAGCCCGGTTAATAGCCGCTACCTGACCTTCAAGGCCGTAATGGGATAATTTTATGCGGCTTCCGCCAAAGGTATTGGTTTCGATGATATCGGCGCCGGCCTCAACATATTGCCGGTGAATGGCAGCAATCTGGTCAGGATATTCCAGATTCCAAAGCTCCGGGCAAGCTCCTGCCGGAAGGCCTGCCTGCTGCAGCATAGTGCCCATAGCGCCGTCAAATAAATAAATCATAATGATGCGTGCCCCTTTCGTTGTATCAGAATGAATGACTTTCGATTAAATAGCAGTAGAGGCTGATTTGCCTGAGCTGCTTTGTTTGTGAAGCAAAAAGTCAATAAAGGCTTCATTGGTCATTGGCCATTTTCATTGTCGGAAGATGCACGCATTTTTCTGGCGATGCAGTGGATCTGATGGCAGCTTTGACAGGAGGAGGTTGGTTTAACCGGTTCCGGTCCATGCTGCTGAGGAACCCAGCCAATAACGGCAGTGACAGATTTGCGCGGAATCAGCATATGACTTTCAGTGGTCCGTATGCCAATGGCACTGCCCTGACACAGGGTGAGGATTTTTGGCTGGACAGTGACGGACCAGTTTCCGTAGCCCGGACTAAACCGGGAGGTAAGCTGATAGCCTTTAACCCGACCCTGCTTGTCAATCAGTCGGTTCAGGCTGTCAACCGTTTGTTCCACAGCAGTAGTGGCAGCAGCATCCAGGAGGAGAGCCGCTGTATACTCTCCCCGCTGGAATCGGTGGCTAATTGCTTTTTCCACTTCTTCGCCAATGGTTGCCGCCAGGATCGCTGCCTGCACAGCCTGGCTGAGGTGATTCCGGATCCCTTCTCCTTCCAGTTTTAACGCTGGGTCGCCGCAAAGGAGGCCGCAGTCAGCCCGGTAGGGATATAAGCGCCATACGCCTTGGGGTTGAGCCAGGCACAGGACTTCCTGCACAGCGGTTTTGATCATGGCCGGAGAAAAGGAGTGATCTCTGACGCCAGCATAGCGCAGCAACTCATCTTCCCGAATATGGGTTAAAGGAGGGCGGATGATTTCCATTCTATAATCTCCTTATTTTTTCAACGGTAGAACTGGATGACCGCAGGTACAGCCTATAAGAAGGGAATTTTATAGTTGCATAAAAACTACCATACCATTCGGTCTCTGTCAAGTGATTCATTCCATACTATAATTTGTCCGGGTATCCATGATTTTGCTGTGGGTTTATATAAAATACTATCGAATTTTCTGCCCCTTATATTTATAGACGCTTTAGTTTGCGCCGCGATATCTCGATGATTTATTGTCGGCTAATTTATTACTTTCTTCTTAACGCACCTGCCTCTTGGATTTTTAGCAGGAAATCGTTTTATTATTGTGGAATAAAAAGTTGATTATGATGATTGAGGTGAATTTTTGTGGTGAAAGTGATCGCTGTCGCCAATCAAAAAGGCGGCGTTGGCAAAACGACTACAGCTGTGAATCTTGCCGCCTGTCTGGCGGAATTGGGAAAAAAGGTATTATTGATAGACTCTGACCCCCAAGGAAATTCAACCAGTGGCATGGGAGTCAGCAAAAATGACATTAAACGTTGTGTTTATGATGCCCTGGTGAATGATCAGCCGATTGATTCAATGACCATTACTACTCAAATCCCCAATTTGTCGCTGCTGCCTGCCACCATTCAACTGGCTGGAGCAGAGATCGAGATGGTTTCGGTCATTTCCCGGGAAGCCAAGTTAAAAAAGGCAGTAGATAAAGTAAAGTATCAATATGACTATGTGCTGATTGATTGTCCGCCTTCATTAGGCCTGTTAACGATCAATGCCCTGACTGCCGCCAATTCGGTGTTGGTTCCGATCCAATGTGAATTTTATGCTTTGGAAGGGTTAACCCAGTTGATGAATACCATCAGCTTGGTGCAGAAAAACCTGAATACATCCCTGAGCTTAGAAGGAGTGGTCCTGACCATGTTTGACGCGCGGACCAATTTGTCGATTCAGGTGGTTGATGAAGTAAAAAATCATTTTAAACATAAGGTATACACTACGATTATTCCGCGCAATGTACGTCTCAGTGAAGCCCCCAGCCACGGAATACCCATCACCCTGTACGACGGTAAGTCAAAAGGGGCTGAAGTGTACTTTGATTTGGCAAAGGAGGTTATAGGCGATGAGTAAGCAGCGTGGTTTGGGAAGAGGGCTTGATGCTTTGTTTCCCGGATCCCAGGGACCCCAGAGAGACCAATCGAATGAACAGGAACCGGTACAAGAAATTCCGATTGGAGAAATTGTTCCTAACCGGTTTCAGCCCCGGCGGGTTTTTGATCAAGAAGCACTGAATGAACTGGCCAATTCCATTCAGCAATACGGAGTTTTGCAGCCGGTGGTTGTGCGCCGTAATTTAAATGAATACGAATTGGTAGCGGGAGAACGCCGCTTGCGGGCTTCTAAAATTGCCGGATTAACTATGATCCCAGCCATTATCCGGGACTATACCGATTCCGAAATGACTGAAATTGCCCTTATTGAAAATCTGCAGAGGGAAGACCTGAACCCGATCGAAGAAGCAATGGCCTTTAAACGGCTCATCGAAGAGTTTGGCCTGACTCAGGAAGAAGTAGCCCGCAAAATTGGCCGCAGCCGCTCCATGATTGCCAACGTGATTCGGCTGTTAAATCTGCAGCCGGCAGTACAGGATTTTGTTTCACGTGGAACATTGTCTATGGGACATGCCCGGCCCCTGCTGGGGCTGGAAGATGCTGAAACTCAACTGGAGGCTGCCCAGACGATTATTGAGGAAGATTTGTCAGCCCGGGACGCAGAGGAATTGGTAAAACGTATGGCGGCTTCTCCCAGGCAGCCCAAGCAAAAGGTTCAGGAAAAGCGGGAATTTTTTTTGGTGGAAGCAGAGGACCGGTTGAAACTGATTCTAGGGACCCAAGTCCGAATCAAACCTGGTAAAATGAAAAGTAAAATTGAAATTGAATATTATTCAGGTGAAGAATTGGAACGCATCATTGAACGTCTGTCGGTTGAACAGGCGATAGCGCCGCTGAAGGTAAAGGGTCCCTTGGTGGTATAGGCCATCAAATGTTTCACGTGAAACATTTGCAAGGAGATAAATTTTAAAATGGAAACGATGCGACAGGAACGTGATTCGCTGGGGACCAGGGATGTGCCGGATCAGGCCTATTATGGCATTCATACCTTACGGGCCAGCGAAAATTTTCCGTTATCCGGCATGAAAACCCATGACAATTTGATACAAGCAATTGCCCTGATTAAGAAAGCTGCCGCCGAAGTGAATGGGGAACTTGGCTATTTACCTCCGACTACGGCCCAGGCTATTGTCAGGGCCGCAGATGAAGTGATGGCCGGGAAGTGGGGCGATCACTTTATTGTCGATGCCCTTCAGGGCGGCGCCGGTACTTCCAGTCATATGAATGTCAACGAGGTCCTGGCGAACCGTGCCTGTGAACTGTTGGGCGGAAAAAAAGGCGACTATCAGTTGGTTCATCCGCTGGACCATGTAAATTTGGGGCAATCCACCAATGATGTATACCCGACGGCATTGCGCCTGGCTGCCATCTGGCTGCTGCAGCCTTTAAGGAAGCCTGTGCTCAGCTTCAGGATGCATTGCAAGGCAAGGAAGCCGAATTTGCGTCGGTGATCAAAGTCGGCCGGACGCAGCTGCAGGATGCGGTGCCGGTGATGCTGGGGCAAGAGTTTAGCGCCTATGCCCAAGCCATCGCCCGGGATCGCTGGCGCCTCTATAAGGTGGAAGAACGATTGCGGCAGGTCAATCTGGGCGGCACGGCAGTGGGAACGGGACTGAATGCGGAGCTGCGGTTTATTCATCTGCTGAATGAACGGGTACGCCAGTATTCCGGAGTGGGTATGGCTAAAGCTGAAAACATGATGGATGTTACCCAAAATGCCGATGTCTTTGTAGAGGTCTCAGGCCTATTAAAGGCATTAGCCGTGAACCTGGCGAAAATCGCTAACGACTTGCGTCTGATGGCGTCAGGCCCCCGGGCCGGTCTGGGGGAAATTCTGCTGCCGGAACGCCAAGGCGGATCATCAATTATGCCGGGGAAAGTCAATCCGGTGATCCCGGAAGCAGTCAATCAAGTAGCTTTCCACGTAATGGCCTCAGATCTGGCCATTACCATGGCGGCTCAGGCCGGACAACTGGAACTGAATGCTTTCCTGCCTCTGATTGCTCACCATCTGTTGCAGAGCATGGAGATACTGACCAGGGGAATTTCCGTTTTTCGTGATGATTGCATTACAGGTATTCAGGCCAGAACAGAACATTGCCGCTATACACTGGAACAAAGCTTGATAACTGTTACCGCTCTGACGCCCCATATTGGCTATGACCAGGCGGCAAAGATCGCTCAGATCGCCAACCGGGATAATCGGACCATACAGGAAACAGCATTGGAATACAGTGGCTTGAGTGAAGAAAAATTACAGAACCTTTTGCGTCCCCAGGCTATGACCCGACCGTTACATCGTCATAAATAAATTGGGACAGAGGGATGATGTCTATGAATGAAACCCCTAAAGGCTCCCGACTGCATGTGGCTATCTTCGGCAGGCGCAATGCCGGAAAATCGAGTTTGATCAATGCTCTGACCAACCAGGACATTGCTTTGGTGTCCGATGTACCCGGCACTACGACCGATCCGGTGTATAAGGCGATGGAGATATTGCCGGTCGGACCGGTGATGATCATTGATACGGCCGGCATCGACGACAGCGGTGAATTGGGCAGTATGCGAGTGGAGAGAACCAGGCAGGTCCTGAATAAAACAGATCTGGCCATCCTGGTGATCGACCCGGCAGCCGGTGTGGCTCAGCCTGAGACAGAGTTAGCCGCCGCGATACGGGAGCGGTCTATATCTATGGTGGCAGTAGTCAGCAAGGCCGATCTTCACGCCCCGGAACCGATGGCTATTACACCATGGGAAGAAAAGCTGGGGGTGCCGGTATTGCCCGTCAGCTCCCACACCCGCCAAGGCATCGAAGACTTGAAACGCCGTATGATCCAAGCGGCGCCGGAACACTGGGAAGGCCAGCCGGTTATCGGTGACCTGCTGCGACCGGGCGACACGGTCGTCCTGGTGGTACCCATTGATCTGGCCGCGCCGAAAGGCCGGCTGATCCTGCCCCAGGTCCAGACCATCCGGGATGTTCTGGACTATGATGCTTATTGTGTGGTGACCAAGGAACGGGAATTGCGGGTGGCGCTGGCGAATCTGAAACAACTCCCGCGTATTGTGGTCACCGATTCCCAGGAATTTTCCAAAGTGGCAGCGGATACGCCGCCGGAAGTTTGGCTGACTTCCTTCTCGATTTTAATGGCCAGGCACAAAGGAGACTTGGATACCCTGGCAGCCGGCGCTAAAGCTATTGAATCCCTGCAGCCGGGGGATTCAGTCCTGATTGCCGAAGGCTGCACCCATCACCAGCAAGCCGATGATATCGGCAAAGTTAAGATACCTCGCTGGTTAAGGCAGGCGGTGGGAGGAGACTTGGATTTTCATTGGACCACCGGTGGCGATTTTCCGTCAGATTTGAGCCGCTATCGCCTGATCGTCCACTGCGGCGCCTGCATGTTAAACCGTCGGGAAATGCTATACCGCCTGTCCATAGCGCGAGAAAAAGGCGTGCCTATCGTGAACTACGGCGTACTGATTGCCTTCGTGCACGGCATCCTTCCCCGGGCCCTAAAGCCATTTCCCTCAGCCGGTATGGCTTTTGAAACCTAAGGCTGCAGGTCCTGTTTTGGGCCTCTGGGCCTAACCTTGCGGAGGAACCGATGTATGATTTATTTAGATAATGCGGCTACTACCTGGCCTAAACCGGAAGCGGTATATCAGGCTGTGGACCATTGCCTGCGTTATGTGGCAGGCAGCCCGGGCCGGGGCGGCCACAGCGGGGCATGGGAAGCCGGGCGGATTTTAATGGAAGCCAGAGAAGAACTGGCCGCTTTGTTTGGCATTGGGGAATCTACGCAGATCGGATTTTGCTATAATGCCACGGATGCTTTGAATACGGCTCTTTTAGGCTTTCTCCAGCCTGGAGACAGGGTACTGGCCACAGCCATGGAGCATAATGCCGTGGCCAGACCGCTGCGCTATCTGGCGGATAAAGGGGTTCAGGTAGAAGTCTTGTCCTGTGATCAGACAGGGCAATTATCCCTGGAAGGTTTGCGGCAGGCTTTACGCCGTAAAACTTCAGCAGTGGTGGTTTGTCACGGTTCCAATGTGACCGGTGCGGTCCAGCCCCTGGCTGAGATCGGCGGGCTGACCCGGCAGGCCGGTGCTGCTTTCATTGTTGACGCAGCCCAGACGGGCGGAGTGGAACCGATTCAGGTTCAGGCCATGGGGATTGATTTGCTGGCTTTTAGCGGACATAAAGGACTATTAGGCCCCCAAGGCATTGCCGGACTGTATGTCAGGCCCGGCACAAAACTGATTCCGCTGCGGTATGGCGGTACCGGCAGTTTATCAGAATCAGACCTGCAGCCGGATTTTATGCCGGACATGCTGGAAAGCGGCACATCCAATACCCCGGGCATAGCCGGCCTAAAAGCCGGCGTTGAGTTTATCCGCCGAACCGGTCTGGAGACCATTCGCGACTGGGAGATGAAGCTGACCGGACAGCTCATGGACGGACTCAGTCAGCTGCCGGGAGTCGTCATTCACGGACCCAGGGGGTTAACCGGCAGAACGGCCGTGGTATCCGTCACGGCCAGCGGCTGGGATTCCGCTGGATTGGCCCGCCGGCTAAGCTCTGACTATGGTATTGCCTGCCGGGGAGGACTGCACTGCGCCCACTGGGCTCATCGCCGTATGGGTACCCAGACAAGCGGCCTCGTCCGGTTCAGTCCGGGTTTTTTCAATACAGAACAAGATATACAGAAGACGATTGATGCCATGAAAAGTATACTGGGAGAGGAATAAACACATGACAGGAACGATCGTGAATGCCGCCGCCGTAGTGGTGGGATCAGGCCTGGGGATTATGCTGCGCCGGGGGATAGCGTTTCGATATCAGGAAATTGTAATGCAGGCGCTGGCCCTGTCGGTTGGTCTGATCGGTCTGCAAATGGCACTGCAGACACAAAATGCGCTGATTGTAATTGTAAGTATGGCTTTAGGCTCCATCGCCGGAGAATGGCTGCAGATTGACCACCGGTTAAATCAGGTTGGCGAAAAATTATCCCAGCGGATTGGCAATGATAATGCCTTATTTGCCAAAGGGTTCGTGGCCTCCACTCTGGTCTATTGTGTAGGCGCTATGGCTGTCGTTGGCTCCATTCAAGATGGTTTAACCGGCGATGCCGGCACTCTCTACGCCAAATCTATGATTGACGGCGTGGGAGCTGTGGTCTTTGCCTCCAGTATGGGCTGGGGAGTGATGTTTTCCTCGGTCAGCATCTTTTTATACCAGGGAAGTATTACTTTATTGGCCAGCCTATTGAGCACAGTGCTCTATGACGATATAATTAGAGAGATGACATCTGTGGGGGGAGTGATGATTGTCGGCCTTAGTCTGACTATGTTAGAAATCAAATCGATTCGGGTTGCTAATTTAGTGCCGGCAATTTTATTTGCTGCTGTTATTGCTTCTATATGGCATTAAGGGCCGTTGAAAGGCCTACCCTGCCGAGACGAAAAACTTAAAAGGATGAAAGGTGGATACTTCTATGGAGCTTTTGACGCAACTATCTCAGTTTGTTATGGACAACCCCACCCAAGCGGTAACCGGCCTGGCAATTATTCTGGCGATTTTTTTAATTATTTTATTGGGCGTATCCATTCAGCTGATTCGGATATCCTGGCGCTATAAAAAGCTGATGAAAGGCATGGATGGAGTCAGCATGGAAAAAATGCTCCAGGGGCATATCAAAGAAGTCTATACTCTTAAGGAAAAGGTGACAGCTCTAGTCACCGAGGCCCGCCGTCTGGATACTGTTCTCCAGACCTGCACCCAAAAGGTTGTGCTGACCCGGTTCAATGCTTTCGATAATACCGGCAGTGACCTTAGCTTCTCCCTGGCTATGCTGGATGATCATAAAAACGGTGTGGTTCTTTCCAGTATTTATGGGCGCAATGATTCCCGCGTATATGCCAAACCGGTCCTCAACGGTCAATCCACCTACTTTTTGACCGAGGAAGAAAAGGAAGTTCTGGCAAAAGCGCAAGAAAATAATTCAAAATAAGCAGCAGGATTTTTTTCCTGATCAGCGAAGTGTATAGTGTCTATTTATAAAGCTATATGTCAAAAGGTGGTGATTCAATGGAGGGCAAAACCCCAAAGTTTGGGAAGTTTTGCAAGCTTTGGGAGGGTGCAACTTCAAGGTTGTCTCGCGACAAGCAGGCGGGGAAATTCGCTAAGCCGGATAACCGGGAATACACTCTGATGCTGGTTCCGCATCAAGGTGAAGCAGTCGTAAAGATTCGCATTCCCGTTAAAGCGATCAAGTATTCTGTCGCAACCGTGTGTGTTGTCACCATTCTCATGACAGGCGCAATCATCAACTATCGGCATACTGTCAAGACGGCCAATGCCGATAAAAGTGAACTCAAACATTTGCGTGAAGTCAACAGCTCCCAGAACGAACAAATTGAACAGTTAGCGGGTAAGACGGCTAAACTTCAACAGGACATGACCCGGCTGAATGTGTTGGACAGCGAAATTCGCAAGATATTGAACTCGGATGAGCTAAAGGCATCGCGTTCCGGCGTGACTAGACCGAACCTCCCCGGGCATGATGGGCAGGGCGGGCCGGTCATACAGGCTCAGACAAGTGTGATCGGCTCGGCCTCGGATACTTTGCAAGATGTTGCTAATGTACGGGAGAAAATATTGAACTCGGATGAGCTAAAGGCATCGCGTTCCGGTGCGATTAGGCCGACCTCGTCCGGACATGATGGGCAGGGCGGGCCAGCTATACATGCTCAGGCAAGTGAGATCGGTTCGGCTTTGGACACTTTGCAAAATGTTGCTGAAATGCGGGAGAAAAGTTTAGCGGAATTAAAGTTAGCCTTGATCGAACTGAATGCCCAACTGGCCGTTACCCCTTCGATTTGGCCGAATGATGACGGAGTCGTTACCTCTCGTTTCGGTTGGAGACAATCGCCCTGGGGGATGGGCAGTGATTTTCATCCAGGCATTGATATCGCCAATGATTACGGGTCGCCGGTTGTGGCGGCCGCTGATGGCGAAGTCATCTACAGCGGCTGGATAGGCGGATACGGCAAAGCCGTTGAAATCCGGCACGGTCACGGTATCAATACCATCTACGGTCATAATTCCGAACTTGCAGTTTCAGTAGGACAGTATGTAAAAAAAGGACAGCTAATCGCTTATATGGGTAGTACGGGAAACAGTACAGGACCGCATGTTCACTATGAAGTCCGAGTTAATGACACTGCCGTGAATCCAGCTAATTTTCTGTAATACATAGTAAGTAGTAAGGGGAGAAAATAATGTTTGGTAGCAAAAAAGCCTCAGGTATTAACGGCGCCACTGTTGTCAATGATCAAATAGAAACTATTATCGGCAAGGATACTTTGTTTAAAGGCGTGATTACCTCCAACAGCGGCATTCGAATAGATGGACAATGTGAAGGTGAAATCACCACCACCAGCGATGTGATTATCGGCCAAACCGGTAATGCGAAAGTGCAGGTTACGGCTCGGAATGTAACCGTTGCTGGTATGATTACCGGCAATATGGATATTACCGAAAAATTGGAATTGACTGCGACCGCGAAAGTGGAAGGCGACATTCAAGTCGGCGTTTTAATCATCGGCGAAGGCGCCATCTTCAAAGGCAACTGCCAAATGCGGCGTGAAGATGAAAGCCGTGTAAAAGACATGAAATTCGATCAGACGCCTCTGGTCGAGGGATAGTTTTTAACCGGTATAATGAAAACACCTCTACACACACTAATTGTGCGGAGGTGTTTTTTTATGAGGTTGATCTCAGTTGAAACCGGCCTTAATGAGGTAAAGGCCCATCTGAAAAACTGCGGCTACGAAGTAGTGGACATGGGTCAATGTTTTCGGCCGGTAGAGGCGACCGTCTACACCGGAGAAAGATCCGGCGCGACTTATAGCGCCAGATCGGCGGAAAACACCGTCCTGGTAAACGCCGCCGGCCTTACCCCGGAACAGGTGGCGACTGAGCTGGCCGACAAAATATAACGGCCTGCTCCTACACGGTCCTATGCCGGCCAGAAGGCCGGCGCTTTTTATGTGTGTCGCTATTGTGTAGAATTTTTTTGACCTGCATACAGCGCAAAAGATAACCCATACGCGATGGTATCCGCCATTTTCATAACCAAACTGAGGCGGGTGCTCTGCAATACCAAATGCTCCATAAACCCGCCCACATTGACCACGCCGGTGATATAAGCGTCACCGACCGAGGGCAGCTCTTTTTTTACGGCGGCGCCGGGCTTGATTGATCCTTTGCCCAGGGACACGCATCCTACATTTTCTAACTTTCCCAGGCAGGCATCCACTGCGATCAGGAAAGAATGCGGGGATTTCGCTTTGATTTCGTCAATTTTGTCCACCAGATTAGTGGCATGCACCGGTTCATCCAGGGTGCCGTAGACATGCTGAAACATATTGATCGAGCGGAGTTTGGACCCGGCGAGAGGCCCCAGGGCATCGCCGGTGGAACGGTCAGTACCGATACAGACCACGATAATGTCCTGATTAAAGGACTTGGCATCCCTGATCAGGTAACGGGTGGCTGTCGCCACATCATACACCGTGCCGGGCTGATTGATATTGTATTTCATTTCCTTGGGCGCTTCTTCCGGGATTTCACGCAATAGATTCATTGGTTTCATCTTATACCCCTATCCGGTTCAGTCTATTATATTATAGGTACATGCCGGGTATTTTATACCTGACCGGACAAGCGAAAGGGCAAAAGAAAAAAAGGAGATTACGTCCGAGACCCGTAATATATAAGGGAAAGATTGCCATGGATTCGGCAGTTGCGGAGGGGCAGGTCATGAGCCAGACATTCCGAGTATTACCGTCTATCGACAAATTGCTGCATCATTTTCAGGAACAGCCGGAAGCAGCCGCATACCCGCGCAGTTTGCTGGCGGATGTCCTGAGGGAAACCCTGGAACATCTCCGGGAGCAAATCAGAACCGGCCGGGAGATCGACCCGACGCCGGCAGGGATTCTGGCGGCAGCCGTAAAGCGGCTGGACCAAATGGCTTCTCCCGGATTACGCAAAGTGATCAATGCCACAGGGACGATTCTGCATACGAATTTAGGCCGGGCGCCTTTGAGCCGGCAGGCCAGAACCAGAGTGGAAGAGGTAATGGACGGCTACAGCACTCTGGAATATAACGCCGCAGCCGGTAAACGGGGCAGCCGCTATGACCATGTGGCGCAGCGACTCTGCCGCCTGACCGGGGCGGAAGATGCTCTGGTTGTTAATAACAATGCCGCTGCGGTATTGTTGGTATTGTCTGCGATTGTTCCCGGCCGGGAGGTCATTGTCAGCCGGGGACAGCTGGTGGAGATCGGCGGGTCCTTTCGAATACCGGCGGTGCTGGCTCAAAGCGGCGCTAAGCTGGTAGAGGTGGGGACTACCAACAAGACCCGGCTGTCTGATTATCACAAGGCCATTACTCCCGATACCGGCGCCATTCTGAAAGTGCACACCAGCAACTTCCGGATCATCGGCTTTGTGGAACAGCCGGAAGACGAGGAATTATCCCGCTTGGCGAGAGCACACGACTTCCCCCTGATTGAGGATGCCGGCAGCGGCACTCTGCTGCCCCTCAAGCTGGGGGACTGGCAAGAGCCGTCTTTGCGTCAGCGGCTGGCAGCCGGCATGGACATTGTGACGGCCAGCGGCGATAAGCTGCTGGGAGGAGGCCAGGCCGGTATTATCCTGGGCCAAAAACGCTGGCTGGCTCCCATGAAAAGTCATCCCCTGCTGCGGGCTCTGCGGGTGGACAAACTGACGCTGGCGGCGTTAGAAGGCACGCTGCTGGATTATGAGATGGGAAATCCCCTGGAGCAGGTGCCGGTTCTGTCTATGCTGCATCAGTTTCCCCAGCAGCTGGAGGCAAAGGCTCACAGGCTGGCCGCCTTGTTTGATGATCTGCGGCAATACGGCTGGCATGTCCAGGTCCTGGCCCTGACTTCCCAGGTGGGGGGCGGCTCTTTTCCCGGCGTGGAAATAGCCGGCTGGGGGGTTCAGGTTCGTTGGACTCAGAGCGCTCAGAAGCTGGAAACCAGGCTGCGGTTAGGCTCTGTTCCGGTTATCGTCCGGATTGAGGATGACGCGGTTATTTTTGATGTCCGCTGCCTGGATGAGCCGGACCTGGTGACGCTTGCAGCGATCTGCGGCAAAATCGTGAAGGGAGAACAGGTATGAAATACCTGATTATCGGCACAGCAGGCCACGTAGATCATGGTAAAACCGCGCTGATCAAAGCTCTGACCGGCCAGGAAACAGACCGGCTGAAAGAGGAAAAAGAACGGGGCATTTCGATTGACTTGGGCTTTGCTTTCCTGCCTCTGGCGGAGGACTTAGCGGCCGGTATCGTAGACGTGCCCGGACATGAACGGTTTTTGAAAAATATGCTGGCCGGCACTGGCAGCATTGATCTGGCCATGCTGGTGGTGGCGGCGGACGAAGGGGTAATGCCCCAAACCCGGGAGCATTTGGCCATGCTGGAGCTGTATGGTATCCGTCACGGTCTGATCGCTTTAAATAAGATCGATAAAGTGGAACCTGACTGGCTGGAGTTGGTGGAAGCCGAGATCCGGACCGAAGTGCAGCATACTTTTCTCGCCCAGGCGCCCATATGCCGGGTTTCGGCTGCTACCGGCCAGGGCATCCAGGAATTGCTGGCGGCTTTGCGCCAGCTGTCTGAAACGGTTCCGGCCCGGGACCGGCGAGGGCCTTTCCGCATGTGGATTGACCGGGTGTTCAATGTGAAAGGCCACGGTCTGGTAGTTACGGGATCGGCTTTGACCGGTTCTGTATCCTCAGGCGACAGTCTTGCCTTGTATCCTCAGGGGCAGGAGGTACGGGTGCGGGGGTTGGAATGGCATGACCGGAAAGTGGCGCGTATCTATGCCGGTCAAAGGGCAGCGCTGAATCTGGCCGGAGCGGAACAGGAGGAAGTCGCCAGGGGTATGCTGTTAAGCCAGGCGGACTGTAGCCAGGTCAGCAATCGTTGGGATGCTTTCCTGATCTGGCGGGAAGAACCCGCTAACGGCATCAGGGTGCGCCTGCATCTGGGAACAGGTGAATATATCGGCCGTTTGTACCGGAACAAGGGGGAAACCTTTAACTTTATGCAGCTGGTGCTGGAGCAGGCCCTGTCGGCGACAGCCGGCGACAGGGGCATTTTGCGGCTGTATTCGCCGCAAAAACTGCTGGGGGGCGTTATGCTCCTTGCGCCCGGACGCCTTTCCCGCCGTATCAGTCCGGCCCGGCGGGATTTGGCAACAGCCCTGAAACGAGGCGATAGTCAGGGAATTTTACAGGCTGTGATTTTAGATGAGCTGCAGCCCCTTTCAACCGGGGAATTATTGCGCCGGACCGGTTATCTGAGCGCCGCTTCCTTCGACACTGCTCTGGAAGGCTTGCTTAAAGCGAATAAGGTGATGCGGTTGGATTCCTTTATCTTCAGTATCTCGCTGTATGATCGGTTATGGTCTGTTGCCCGGGAAATATTGCAGGATTTTCACCGGATCCAACCGGAAAAAGCCGGGATGGAACGGGAAGGATTACGGCAGAAACTGCAAATAGGCGAGAAAGAATATGCCAGTCTGCTGCACTCCTGGGAAACAGCCGGCCGGATCAAAACCGGCGGTGCAGTCGTTGCCCTGGAGAGTCACGCTTCCAGGCACGGCTGCTGGCAAAAAAATACCGCTGAGCAGCTGGCCCAAGCCATGGATGCTACCAAACTGGATCATATCGACGTCAGCCGGATTGAGGCGATTTTTGCTTTGCCGGGCCATAAGGCTGAAGTAATGTATGAACAGTTAATCAGACAGGGAGCTTTGATCCGGGTAGGCGACTTGTGTGTATACAGTAAAACAATTCAGTACATTGTTGATCTTATCCAGAGATGCATACAGGAAAAGGGAGGAATCACAGTGGCCGAATTCCGCGATATGCTGCAGACTTCCCGGAAAATGGCCGTGCCTGTTTTGGAGTATTGCGACATGCATAAATATACAATCCGTGATGGCGATATACGCCGCTTAGGCCCGAAAACACTTAAAGTTTCAGAATAAACTATATTTACATATGCATATTGACAGCATAACAATTCACTCCTATAATAAATTTAACATCTCAGTTTTTTTATGATGGACAAAAGTTTGTTAAAGGAGAGTGCCTAGGGTTCCGCGCCGTCTGGCGGTCTGGTCCGAGCGGCACAGGTGCAGTGCTGCACTACACCGTGGGTATAAAAGACCCTGGCGGAAGGTCCTGTTTCAGTACTTGACGCTAGGCTTTTTTATACCCATTTTGGCGTTTACGGTACTTATTCAGATTTTAATGATAGGGGTGACACAACGATGTGTAGAATCGGTGCGATTAAATCCAAAGTGCCGTTTCATCCCTCCCGGGCGTTGCGTTTGATGCTGCCGCAGCAGGAAGGGCACGACAATTCCGGGTTTGCCATGGTGATGCAGGACCTGGACGGGGTATTTGCCGGCTATAAGGAACAGCCGCTTTTGTCCCTGGCCTGTACCCAAAACGGCCTGAAACTGGTGAAGGATTTCATGGACGCCAGCGGCTTCATGCCGGTGAAGGAGTATATCCCCCGGGTGAACCGGGTGGCCGGACTGGATATCAAAGCTATGCCTCACTATGTATTCCGGGCCTATGATTATCCGGAATATTTTCGTGACCGGAGCCGGCCGGAGAAAGAAGAACTGCTGCTGGATACCCGGCTGGAGCTGCGGCGGTTATTATCGGAAAACGACAGCGGCTATGTTTTTTCCTTCTGGCCGGACGTCCTGACTTTAAAAGAAATCGGCGACCCCAAAGATATTGCCGTCTATTTTCGCCTCTGGGATGACAACGGTGCGTTAATGGCAAAAAATATCGTCACCCAGTGCAGGCAAAATACCAATTACGATATTGTCCGTTATGCCGCCCATCCGTTCTTTTTGCAGGGATACACCCTCTGCGCCAACGGGGAGAACACATTTTACACCCGGAATAAAGAGTTTCAGCTGTCTTTGCACCGGGGTTATACCGGCTTTGAGTCTGACTCCCAGAATTTTTTGTATACCCTGCACTATGTGCTGCATGAACTGAAATGGCCTATTTCCTACTATAAACATGTCATCACCCCTCTGCCTTTTGAGGAAATCCAGCAGCGCAGCGACCGGCGGGAATTGGACCTGATTCGTCAATCTCTGGGGCATCTGGAGATCAACGGACCCAATACCATCATTGCCATGCTGCCTGACAGCCGTATCATGACCTGCTGTGACTCGAAAAAACTGCGGCCGGTGGTCATAGGCGGTGATGAGACTACCATGGCCATTGCCTCTGAGGTCTGCGGCCTCCAGGCTATTTTGCCCCATCGGGATGAGTCCCGGGATATCTACCCCGGCGAACGGGAAGTTGTGGTCATTACCCCGGAATTGGAGGTAGAGCGATGGAAGCAGTAAAAACGCAAGACGTAACGGCCAATGATCTTTCCTGGCAAATACAATATCAGCATGACCGCTGTACCCTGTGCGGCCGCTGCCTGGCTGCCTGCAGCTTCCGGGCGATTGAAGCCGTCATGGAAAAGCGGCTGGTGGGGCTGCCCACAGAGAATCAGCCGGCTTACCGCATAATGCCGGCCATTCGTCAGAAAAACAGCCTGACCGAAGCCTGTGTGGGCTGCGGCATGTGTGAAAAGGTTTGTCCCAACCAGGCCATCCGGCCGGTGAAGAACCCCTATTCCCGCCAGAATCTTCTGGCCCGGGCCGGCGGCAGCCCGATTAAACGGGGCGGCCGGGATAACCTGCACCAGGATAGAACCCTGGATAAAATCGTGGTCGGAAGGATTTCGCAAATGACCGATCCATCCCTGGACGCCGAACGCCATACCTTCGATATCCTGGCGCCATTCGGCCGCATTTTGCCGCCGCATGAACTGCCGTTTAAAAATGACGGCCATTCTTTGCAGGCAGAGGGGCAGACGCCGCCGGTGAACTGGATTTACCCTGTCATATTCGGCGACATGTCCATCGGCGCTCTGTCAGCCAGAGCGTGGGAAGCTCTGGCCCTGGCCGTGGCCTATTTAAATGAAAAGCATCATATGCCGGTCCGGATGTCCTCGGGGGAAGGGGGCATGCCCCAGAAACTGCTGGGTTCGGAGCAGCTGAAGTACATGATCCTTCAAATCGCCTCCGGGCACTTTGGCTGGAACCGGATCATTCAGGCCATTCCCCGGATGAAAGCCGATCCGGCCGGAATCCTGATCAAAATCGGACAGGGGGCCAAGCCGGGGGACGGAGGGCTTTTGCCGGCGGCCAAGGTGGCCGAACACATTCAGGCCATCCGGGGCGTGCCCAAGGCAGACCTGCTGTCGCCCCCCAATCATCAGGGACTCTATTCTATCGAAGAATCCGTGCAAAAAATGTTCCTGTCCATGAATGCCGCCTTTAAATTCCGGGTGCCGGTAGCCATCAAATGCGCCGCGTCCGCCACATCGGTTTCGGTGTACAACAACCTGTTGCGGGACCCTTACCGGATCTGCGGCGGATTTCTCCTGGACGGAATCCATGGCGGAACCGGCGCGGCCAATGAGGTGTCCATGGACCACACCGGCCATCCGGTGATCTCCAAGACACGGGAGTGCTACCTGGCAGCGGTCAAACAGGGCCGTCAGGGCCAGATTCCTCTCTGGGCGGGGGGCGGCCTCGGCCTGACCGGCAATGCGGCGGCAGATGCCTTTAAAATGATCTGCCTGGGCGCCAATGGAGTCTTTATTTCCCGCATCCTGATTCAGCTGATGGGCTGTATCGGCAATGAACAAGGACGCTGCAACGCCTGTAACACCGGTAAGTGCCCCACCGGCATCTGCACCCAGGACCCCCGGCTGGTCAAACGGCTGGACGTGGACCGGGCCGCCGCCAATATCGTTGACTACATGCTGGCCCTGGATTATGAACTGCGCAAGCTGATGGCTCCTATCGGCAACAGTTCGCTGCCGGTAGGCCGTTCCGACGCGTTGATCAGCCTGGATAAGGATGTTGCCGACAAGCTGGCTATCCAATATGCTTGTTAGAGGAGGGCTGAAAGATGATCACCATTCAGACGATAGACGGCAATAACCGGATGTCCACCCAGGAACTGCTGCAGCGGATTGACGCGGCTGTCAGCCGGGGCGAGAGCGAGTTTTTTATTGAAGCGTCCGGGCAGCATGATATCGGGGGCCCCTTGTGGCATCCGGAGGGGAAACAGTTAACCTTCACGGTGAAGAACCCTGGCCAGCGGGTGGGGTCTATGTGTCTTCCCGGCACCGAGGTTATCGTGGAAGGGGCGGCGGCGGCTGATGTGGGCTGGCTGAATGCCGGCGGCAAAATTGTGGTCAGGGGGGATGGCGGCGACACAACCGCCCATTGCGCCGCCGGCGGCACAATTTATATCGGCGGCCGGGCCGGAGCCCGTTCCGGCTCTTTGATGAAACACGATCCGCTGGAAGCGCCGCCGGAATTTTGGGTTCTGAAAAGCGTCGGCAGCTTTTCCTATGAATTTATGTCCGGCGGTATTGCTGTGGTCTGCGGCTATGGCTGTCAGCCGGAGGAATCAGTGCTGGGCGACCGGTCCTGTGTCGGTATGGTGGGCGGCAAGCTTTATTTTCGCGGCCAGGCCGGCGGCATTTCTCCCAAAGATGTCAAGACCGCTTCCTTAGAGCCCGAGGATATTGCCTATCTGGCAAGCCGCATGGATGATTTCCTCCAGTCCATCGGCAGACCGGAACTAAGGGCGGCCTTAACTGACTGGGCGGAATGGCGGAAAGTGATCCCCTTAACGTACGAAGACCGCCCGAAAAAGGCCAATATCAACATTCCGGCGTTTCGCCGCGACCATTGGATCAGCGGCGGTCTGTTCAGTGATGTTTGCAGCGATGATGGGCAGGTGGCGGGACTGGTGGCCACCGGGACCTGCCGGCAGAGGGTGCCGGTTTGGCAGGACAGCCGGGACGGCAGTGCCGGGAAATCTGCCTGCAGTGACTGTAAGCTCTGCCTCAAGCTATGCCCGGAACACGCTGTCATCCGCTCAGAAGAAAACGGACAGCACCGCTATGAGGCTTCCGGGGGGCGTTGCATCGGCTGTGGCGTCTGCAGCGGGGTTTGTCCGCGAAAAGTATGGGAAATGCGTGTTAACAGTGAATAAGTTTCCCGGAATCAGGTATAAAGGCGAGATAGACAAATGTTAATACACAAAAGTGTATTCGAGAAAGACAGTGTATACAATAAATTGCGTTTTCCTCTTGACAGGCACAGTGGGATGATTCATAATGATATCCATAGTTCCTAAATCCTTACCGGTGTTTGATTTTTTGAAAGGCAGAGGAGGAATTTATTGTGTCAAAAAAATGGACTTTGACTCTGAGCGCACTGATGACCGGGATGATGCTTTTCGCCCTGACTGGCTGCGGCGGCTCCCAGGCGGATTCCAAGGAAATCAAAGTCGGCGCCAACTTCGAAATGACCGGCGGTATCGCTACCTTCGGTCAATCTTCCGTTAACGGTATCAAACTGGCCTTTAAAGAAATCAACGCTACCGGCGGGGTGATTGGCAAACAGCTGACATTAGTCGTGGCTGACAACAAATCCGAGCCTTCTGAGGCCACCAGCGCCATGACCAAATTGGTCGCTCAGGACAAAGTGGTCGCCGTATTAGGCGCGGTCGCCAGCTCCAACACCCTGGCCGGATCTCAAGTGGCCCATGACAACAAGGTTCCTTTTATCACCCCGACCTCTACCAACCCGAAGGTCACGGTGGATGACAGCGGCAAGGTAAAGGAATATGCCTTCCGCGCTTGTTTTATCGATCCGTTCCAAGGTACTGTAATGGCTAACTTTGCATTCAAGTCCCTGGGCGCGAAGACGGCTGCCGTCTATATCGACAACAGCTCGGACTATGCCAAGGGCCTGGCTCAGTTCTTTGAAGAAGCCTTTGTGCAAAATGGCGGCAAGATCGTAGCCAAAGAAGCCTACCTGCAAAAAGACCAGGACTTTAAAGCCACTCTGACCAAGATGAAAGCAAGCAATCCGGACGTAATCTTTGTGCCCGGCTACTATGAAGAAGCCGGCAAAATCGTAAAACAGGCCCGTGAACTGGGCTATACCAAACCGCTGCTGGGCGGCGACGGCTGGGATTCCCCGAAACTGGTGGAAATCGCTGGACCGGAAGCTCTGAATAACGGTTTCTTCAGCAATCACTATTCACCGGAAGACAAAGATCCCCGGGTCGTGAAATTCGTGGAATCCTATAAAAAAGAGTACAACCAAGTACCTGACGCTCTGGCGGCTCTGGGGTACGACGCGGCTCTCATGCTGGCTGATGCAATAAAACGCGCTAACAGCACCGAGTCCGGCAAAATTAAAGACGCTTTGGCCCAAATTCAGAACTTGCAGGTTGTTTCCGGTAACATCACCCTGAATGATTACCATGATCCGGTTAAAAGCGCTATTGTAATCGAAATGAAAGAAGGCAAGCAAACCTTTAAGGAAAAAGTCAATCCTTAATCCATATATTGCAGTAAGATACAAATTATCAGCACGGGATAAGGCGAAGGCTTTATCCCCTTTTTTAACCCAATATCGATTAAAAACAATTGTATTTTGCCCGAGGACAGCAATCGTGCATTCCATAGATTTGTATCTTGACACTTATATATAGCACGCTTATAATATACACATCGACAAGCAAAACATGTCGCATTCAGTGGACAAAGCTGTCCGGATGAGTACGTCTGTGTCAGAAAGTCTCCAGAATCTGCGGAGACTGGCGCCAGAAACAACCCGGCACAGTCTCTTTTTTTTCATTGCCGGCTGTGGCACGGGCTTCAGCCGCGCGTCAATATTTCCGCCTCTAAAGACGGTGTCGGTTCATTGCTTGTTTCAGAATTTAATTGCAGCAAAAAAAAGGAGGGGCAGCATGGATTTTTCTTCATTTGCCCAGCAGTTCGGTCAGCAGTTGATCAACGGCCTTTCCCTCGGCAGTATTTATGCTCTGATCGCCCTGGGCTACACAATGGTGTACGGTATCATCCGCTTAATTAATTTCGCCCATGGCGATATCTACATGGTCGGCGCTTATATTGCGTTTTTTGCGACCACCAGCTTAAATCTGTCATTTTTCCCGGCTCTCATTCTTTCTATGGCTGGCGCGGCTGTTTTGGGCATGGTGATTGAAAGGGCGGCTTACCGGCCTTTGCGAAGCGCCCCCAAAACCGCCGTGCTGATTACCGCTATCGGAGTTTCCCTGTTGCTGGAGTATGGCGGAATGCTGATCGTATCGCCGCAGCCGAAGACTTTTCCGCCTCTCATCCAAACTCAAGTCTATCATATCGGCGAACTGGTGGTTAACAGTCAGCAGATCGTCATTCTGACGGTTTCTCTTGCCTTGATGGTGCTTTTGACCTATGTGGTCCAGCATACCATGATCGGCAAAGCCATGCGCGCTGTGTCCTATGACACCGATGCCGCCCGGCTGATGGGCATTGATGTGGATAAGGTTATTTCCTTTACCTTTGCCGTTGGTTCCGGCCTGGCGGCGGCAGCCGGCGTACTGGTGGGAGTTTACTATAACTCCATTGATCCGCTGATGGGAATGATGCCTGGCCTGAAGGCGTTCGTCGCGGCCGTGCTGGGCGGTATCGGACTGATTCCGGGCGCTATGTTCGGCGGAATACTCATAGGAGTCATCGAGGCTATGGTCAGCGGCTTTATTTCATCAACCTTTCGTGATGCAGCGGCCTTTGCGATCCTTATCATTATCCTGCTGTTCAAACCGTCCGGTTTGCTTGGCAAGAACGTACGCGAGAAAGTGTAGGTGACAGCCATGAAAGAGATTACGAAAAAAGATTTATTGTTACTGGTTTTGGGGCTGGCGGTTTATGCCGTAGTGCAGAGTCTAATCAGCATTGAGGTGATCGGACCTTTTTGGACTCTGAATATTGTATTGATTTGTATCAATATCATTCTGGCCAGCAGTCTGAACCTGATTAATGGTTTTACCGGTCAGTTCTCTATCGGTCATGCCGGCTTTATGGCGGTAGGCGCATATGCGGGAGCGATTTTGACCGTGAAACTGCAGCTCCCCTTTTTGCTGGCTATTATTGTCGGGGCTCTGGTGGCTGGCGTTCTCGGCTTTCTAATCGGTTTGCCGACCCTGCGTCTGAGCGGCGACTATCTGGCCATCGCCACCTTAGGACTGGGAGAAATTATCCGGATTACCATTTTGAATATTCCTTATGTGGGCGGCGCTTCCGGCTTCATGGGCATCGACCGTTTCACTGATTTCACATGGGCATTCTTCCTGATGCTGTTTACTTTGTTTTTTATTAAAAACTTTATTAATTCCACTCATGGCCGGGCCTGTATTTCCATCCGGGAGAATGAAATCGCCGCCGAGGCTATGGGTGTGAATACCACCAAATATAAGGTGCTGGCATTTACCCTGGGAGCTTCCTTTGCCGGTATGGCCGGCGTGTTGTTTGCTCACTATTTCTATATCATCCATCCGACTTCGTTCACTTTTATGAAATCCTTTGATTACCTGACCATGGTGGTGCTGGGGGGCTTAGGCAGCCTGACAGGGTCCATCACCGGCGCGGTTCTCCTAACCTTTATTTCCGCCGCTTTGGCGGATTATCCCGAATGGCGGATGGTTATTTATTCTCTGATGCTGATCGCCCTCATGCTGTATCGTCCCCAGGGGCTGTTCGGCAGCAAGGAGCTCAGTTTTAAAATGTTTCATCTGAAGGGGAGGGAACGTCGTGACATTGCTTAAGGCGACTAAACTTTCCAAGGTGTTTGGCGGTCTGCGGGCGGTTTCGAATTTTAGCCTGGAAATCCAGCCGGGCGAACTGGTGGGGTTGATCGGTCCCAACGGGGCTGGCAAGACCACGGCGTTCAACCTGCTGACCGGCGTATATGAGCCAACTTCCGGCGAGATCGAATTTGACGGCAAAAGCGTTGTAGGGCTGAAACCCTATCAGATCACTCAGCGGGGCATAGCCCGGACATTCCAGAACATCCGGCTGTTTGCCAATCTTTCTGTTTTGGATAATGTAAAAATTGCCTACCATTTTCATGTGAAATACGGACTGGTGGAAAGCGTACTGCGTATGGGCCGTTATCACAAAGAAGAAGAAGAGATTAGGCAAAAAGCCATTCAATTTTTAAAGATCTTTCAACTGGAAGATAAAAAAGACGAGATTGCCAAAAACTTGCCTTACGGTGAGCAGCGGCGCCTGGAAATCGCCAGAGCCCTGGCGGCTCAGCCTAAACTCCTGCTTTTAGACGAGCCGGCGGCAGGCATGAATCCTCAGGAAACCCATCAGCTCATGGACATGATCCGCTGGATCCGGGAAAAGTTTGATTTAACCATCCTGCTGATCGAGCATGATATGAGTCTGGTCATGGGAGTATGCGAACGGATTTACGTGCTGGACTATGGCAGCATTATCGCTCACGGTACGCCGGCTGAAATTAAAAACAATCCGCGGGTGATTGAAGCCTACCTCGGAGAGGAGGTACACTGATGCTAACGATTGATAATATTAATGTATATTACGGCGCTATCCATGCTCTCAAGGGGATCAGCGTCGATGTGCAGGAAGGCGAGATTGTCACCTTAATTGGCGCCAACGGCGCCGGCAAAAGCACGACCCTGCGCACGATTTCCGGTTTATTGCGTCCCCGGACCGGCCAGCTTCTGTTTGAAGGCCAAAATATTGCCCAGGCAGCGGCTCAGAAGATTGTGGCTATGGGCATCTCTCAGGTGCCGGAAGGCCGTAAAATATTTGCTAATATGAGCGTACTTGAAAATTTGGAGCTGGGGGCTTATATTAGAAGTGATAAGCAAGAAATCAAAAAGGACATGGAAAACGTCTTCGGGCGATTCCCCCGTCTGGCTGAGCGCCGCGGCCAATTAGCCGGAACCCTGAGCGGCGGTGAACAGCAGATGCTGGCGATGGGGCGGGCCTTGATGAGCCGGCCGCGGCTCTTACTTCTGGATGAACCGTCCATGGGCCTGGCTCCGCTGCTGGTGAAAGAAATCTTCTCGATTATACGGGAAATCAACCAAACAGGCACCACGATTCTGCTGGTGGAACAAAACGCCAACATGGCTCTGTCTATCGCTCACAAAGCCTATGTATTGGAAACCGGACGCATCACTCTGTACGGCACAGCCAAAGAACTGTCCGAGAGCGAAGCAGTACGCAAGGCCTATCTCGGAGGCTAAGAGAGGCAATATTCCAGATGTATTACGATTATGAGTAAGGAGAGATGGATTATGTTTGTGGCTAAGCGGATGACCCCTGATCCTGTCACCATAACCCCTGCTACCTCTGTGTCTGATGCCATTCAACTCTTGCGGACGCATCAATTCCGGCGGCTGCCTGTAGTGGACAACGGCAAACTGGTAGGCATCGTAACGGACCGCGACCTGCGGGAAGTATCTCCTTCACCGGCAACCACATTATCGGTGTACGAATTGAACTATCTGTTAGCGAAAATGCAGATTAAAGACGTGATGAAGTCCCCGGTCCAAACCATCCGGGACGACGCCACCATCGAAGAAGCGGCCCTTGTTATGTACAATGATAAAATCGGCGGTTTAGTGGTTGTTGACGCCAATCAAAAAGTGGCGGGAATTATTACGGAAACGGACATTTTTAAAACCTTCGTTGACCTGATGGGCCTAACCGAAGGCAAGACCCGCATTACCATTAATGTGACCGACAAAGTGGGCCTGCTCCACGAAGTGACCGGTGTGTTCAAGGATTTGTCAGTCAATATCGGCAGCCTTGTGACCTATCCTCTGGACAATGGTCACTTCCAGCTGGTGGTCCGGGCTGACATTCAGGAGCAGGATATGCCGGCAATTGCGAAACGCCTGGAAGCGATTCAGTGCCCCGTTGTCCATGTGGCTTATATTCGTTGAATTCCCATAAATCATCAGATGATATTTTTGGTTTGATTTACAACTTTACCTGGGTATGATAATATAATACTATGGAACAGGCGGTCGGCATTTGCCGGCGTAGCCGGGCAACAGCAGTAGGTTATTAGCCTGCGGGACCCTTTGGGTCTTGCAGGCTAATTGTATTTGGGAGGGAAATTTTTGCAAAATCAGAATGCCCACAACGAATTAAAGAAACGCACAGCCTGGATATCGGTTCTGTCTAATACCCTGCTGGTGGTACTAAAATTAGTCGTTGGCATTTTTTCCGGTTCCATCAGTATCATTTCCGAGGCAGCCCATTCGGCCGTGGATCTCCTGGCGGCTTTGATCGCCTTCTTTGCGGTGCGCAAAGCCAGCGAGCCGCCGGATAAACAGCATGCCTACGGCCACGGAAAATTCGAGAATCTGTCGGCAGCGGCAGAGGCGTTTTTAATTGTATTAGTCGCTGTATGGATTGTCTTTGAAGCTGTTGACAAATTCCAAAGCAGTCAACAGCCGGAGTATCTGGGTTACGGCATTTTAATCATGTTGATTTCCGTCATCGTAAACTATCTGGTATCCCGCCGGCTATTAAGCGTTGCCCATCAGACCGGGTCCGACGCCCTGGAGGCTGATGCTCTTCACCTGCGGACCGACGTATGGACGTCTTTGGGAGTATTAACCGGATTGGCGGCGATCCAGATTACCGGTCTGACCTGGCTGGACCCGGCCATCGCGGTTGTGGTTTCGGTCATTATTTTTAAAGCAGGCTATGACATGACCTTGAAAAACCTATGGGAATTAACCGATATCAGTTTACCGCCGGAAGAAGAGGCCTTGATACAGGAGATCATCACCAGCCATCCGGAAGTGATCTCCTTTCATAAATTGCGAACCCGCCGTTCCGGCAGCTATCGCCAGATCGACATGCATATTGTCCTGGAAAATGACATGCACCTTGACAAAGCCCATGACATCTGCGATGAGATTGAGGCTCAAATCAAGGACGCGTTAGGGTTGTGCGTAGTGGTGATTCATTTGGAGCCCAATGAAAATGAAGTAGAATAAAGATCCTGAGAACAGCTGGCCGATCGGCCGGCTATTTTTTTTGCCTCTTTACACGAACATATATTCGGAGTACAATAGGGAATGCGAACAAGTGTTCTGCGACTTGAAACAAAAAGGAGTGATTCCCGTGCAAATCCATGATTTTTTTGTAGATATCAACCAGCAGAGATACAAAATCTCCATCGAAGGCGAATGCCGGGAAATCGAAAGAGAATTATATCGTTATTCACCGGAAGTCATCTTTGTAAGAACAAAAGCATTCAATGCAAAAATGCATAAAGGCAAAAGAAGAATCCAGTCCGGCATTATCCGGACCTGCCAGTGGAAAGGCGATAAAAGCCATCTGATCGGGACCTTCCGGCTGGAAACAGCAGATCACCGGCACTTGCCGCAATAAAGAAAGAGAGGAAAGCAAAAAAAATGAGCCATGACAACACGCAAAAACTACTATTCGAGCTGCAGGAATATATCCATCATCCCCAGATCCTGCAAAGGAAAATGGATTTCTATGAAAAACGGGAAGACTATTTGACCTGGCGCCATAATGCAGCCCTGGAAGACAAGTACACTACGAAACATATCGAGTACATATTAAAACAATATAGCGCCACGCCAGAGGAGATTTTGCTGGAAAAAGAACGGCAGCAGGAAATCATTGACCTGCTGCTGTATATAAGGGCCACCATTGGCGAAGAGAATTTTAAAATATTGTGGCTGTATGCGGTGGAAGGACTGACACAGCAGCAAATTGCCGAGAAATTTCACACTTACAAACAAAATATTTCTCGGATTCTAAAAAAAATTTTAGAAAAGATACAAAAAAAGTGTGACAAACACCCCGATTTTTGTGTTGTTATATGGAGGGAACGTTTGTTCTTGGATGCGACCAAAGACGCAGGCGGTCCCAAACACAAAATTGACTATCCCCATGAGTTCCTCCAGGCGGTAAACGCCGGCGGCCACTGGCAGCAGGGGAAATATACCTCCGGCAAAGAGTGCCATATTCCGGAATATTTGGCTGAGGCCTTTGGCGATGTGCAGACCAAATGCCCGATATGTATGGAGGATAACGGGGATTATCATTGTTCCCGGCAAGAGTGAACAGATACCAAATAAAATTATCGTTGATAATATGCCTAAGCGAATATGGCAGGACTGCAACAGTTCCTGCCATTTGTCATTGAAAGTATCTTTTTGAAAATAGTTTTGTAAACTACCAAAATCCGCCAAGACCGTGATATGATAGTATCATAGAAAAAGACTTTCTGGACAATGTAGTCGACAGGAATAAATAGGTACCAACTACAACCGGCCATAGCGCCGGTTGTAGTTTTTAACATAGAGATTATGACAACGGAGGGAGGTGAAACAATTGAATTTAGACGATTTACTACAGGCCATATACAAAGCCGGCCAAGGACTGGCTGACGCCTGGCTGTTCAAAACAGTGTTAGCCTCTATCATTACCGCCCTCAGTGGCGCCCATGCCAGTGCCCTGCTCTGGTTCGTTTTGCTGGTCTTCGTTGACTTGGTGACTCGCTGGCTTGCAATCAGCTATGCACAATTGACGGAAAGCCAATGCCGTAACGGGCTCTTATCCTGTCTGTTGAATATTCCGGCGGCAATTCAAGCCGGACGGATTAATTCAGACGCCATGAAGCACCGCTTTGCCGGCAAAATGATCTTGTATATTGCCCTGACAATCATGGCAATAGGCGTAGACAACATGCTGCGGCTTGCCGGCGAGACCCCGATGCTGGTCCGGGTAGTGTGGATGTACTTGGCAGCTACTGAGGCGCTGAGCATTTTGGAAAACTTCAGAGATGCAGGAATCGAGCAAGCTGGCGGCCTACTCGATTTTTTGCGCAGCCGATTGAGTACACTGTTCCTAAAACTAAAGTCGAAGTGAGGTTTGTATGGTTCATATCATAGAAACAAATTTGAATTTCGCATCCATGCTCGCCCGCGATTCCACCCGCCGCTTGATCATCCATCATACCGGCGGCAGTGCGGGGGATGATTTCAGTGCGAAGGAACTCCATATCATCCATGGCGGGCAGGGGTGGGCCGGTATCGGCTATCACTTGGTGATTCGCAAAGACGGCAGTGTGGAGCGGGGCCGGCCTATCTGGGCCAGAGGCGCCCATTCGGTTTCCGGCAATCACGACAGTATTGGCATCCACGTTTGCGGCAACTTCGAGTTGGAGGAGACGCCTATAGCACAGGTTGAGTCGCTATTCGGCGTATGCGCCGATCTGTGCCGACAGTATGGGCTAGCCCCAGCGGATATAATCGGCCATCGCGACCAGGATGCAACGGCATGCCCCGGGCAGGAGCTGTATGCTTTGCTGCCACAGATTCGTAAACAGGTTCAACAAAATTAGAGGGAGGAAATTAATATGGAAAATACCAGGGAGAAAGTCAATCAAGCCGGTCAGAAACTTAATCAGGCCGGCCACAAGCTGGACGCTTTTGTGAGAGAGAAAGCAGAAAAGCATAGCTTCACAAACTTTCAGGTATGGCTGGGTATCGCCATTGCTTTACTGGCCATAGTCGGCGTTTATCATTTACTGTAAGGGGTGATATCCATAAAGAATCTTTAAAACCCTCTGGTGGTAAGTAAAAAACATGTAATGGAGGAGTCCCGGAATGTGGTGGATGATTTTGAAAAATATGCTGGATTTCCTGGGACAGCATGAATCCATGACTGGGGTTATGGTGACAGCCGGTGCAGGCGTTGGAGAAAAAGCCTGTCCTGCTATCCTTCTGTCCTGGGAACAGGAAATTAACCAGTTGCACGGTCCGATAAAAGGGAAAAGTACCCTGCTGATAGATGAATGTGTGGAGAGCCAGGATGCCGCTGCTGGCTACGCGCAGCTTCATGACTTGCAGCAGCGCCGCCAGGCAGTTTTGGAGACCTGGCGGCGGGAAAACACCCTGCCGTTTGCGGTAAATATCATCAGCCGGAAAACCGTGCGTGATCCTAACTCAGTGCTGCCGGAGTACGGCAGCCGGACCACCCTCGAAGTCGAGTGGAAAATGTAAGGTGCCTTTTGGTTTAGAAATGAACAGGCGGGATCAACTATTCCGGTTTGGAGCAGGCTGTCGGCAGACAGCTTTTTTATTGACATCCCAGCCTGTTGATTTATATATAACACAACAAACAGGAGGAATGAATCAATGGCAAAACTGATCAACACACCAGACAGCGGCAATCTGCTGCTAGGAGCGGGGGAACTGTTCTTCAACCGCTTCGACGCCGCTGGCAATCCGACTTTTGAACGCTCCCTGGGAGATGCGTCTTCGGTGATGTACACTACCGAAACCGAAGCGTTGGAGCACTACAGTTCTATGTCAGCTGAAAGGGGCCTGTACGCTTCGGCCAACAAATCGACCAAACCGTCGATCAAGATTACCCTGCATGAATTTGATCCTTTAAACCTGGCCATCGCCTTTTTGGGTGAGAGTTCCATCGTTAAACAGGAGGCGGCAACCGGCAAGACCCAAAAAATTGCCAAAGCCGTAAAAGGCGGTTGGTTTGCCCTGGGATACCGGGAGGTGACGAATGTCGTTGTCAAAGATGAAATGGAGACTGGCCCGAAGACTTATCAAGCCGGCGTTGACTATACCGTAGATCCGGGAACCGGCCGCATTCAAATACTGGACGGCGGCAGCATCGCCGATGACGCTCCTCTGAGTGTCACCTTTGATTTGGAGGCCTATGAAAAAATCAAGATCAGCGGCGGTAAAGCCAACAAAATTAAAGGATATCTGCGCTTTGTCGGCGATCCGACCCAAGGACCCGCCTATGATGCGGAATTTTGGCGGGTGTCTATGACCCCGGACGGGGATATCGGCCTGATTAGCGAGGAATTTGCCAGCTTTGGGCTGACGGCAGCGATTGAAAACGACAAAGTCAAGCATCCCGATGACCCATACGGCTACTACATTAAAAAGAACTAATTCGTAAACGGAGGAAAAGAGCATGTCAGAACAAGAGACTGTCCAGGAACTGGCCGCACTTTTCCCGCCAACCTATGAACTGAAACTGGGCGGAGAGACAGTATCTCTTCGCCCGTTCAAGGCCGGCGCCCTGCCGAAGCTGATTCCGGCAATGGCCCGTCTGGCGGGAGTATTGGCAACCATGGACTGGGAAAAAATGGCGTTTGGTCTGAACGAAACCAGTGAGGAACGGGGAGTGGCGGCAGCGTTCCGCATCAGTCCGGAAACCTTTCAGGTCGTAACCGCGCTATGTGAACAAGGAGGCGAAACTTTCAAGGAAATCATTGCCTTGGCTGTTGGCAGGAGCCCACAATGGTTTGACGAGCTGGACCTTGCCGAAGGAATTGAACTGGCCGGCATGGTCCTGATGGTGAACAAGGATTTTTTTGCCAAGCGCCTGACAGAAGTCCTCAACAAGCTCATTGCAGTCAAGGGAGAACAAGGCGCGTCACCTGGGCCCAAGCCTTCCAGGAACTGATTGAGCACGGACATGACAAGCAGGCGATACCGGACTACACGATCAGCGAACTATTGCTCTATTTGACCGCCATTGGGGCTAACCGGGAGAGAAAACTGGCCGAACTGATCACGGCGGTCCATACCGGGGCCTGGGGGGATAAGAAAGCGCTGGAGGGGATTGTGAAAAGCCTGTTACCGGAATAAAACGGATGATATAGCAGGGCAACACAGATGAAGTCATCATAAAGGTGACTCAGTATTCTCAGAAAGGAGGAGTATTATGGAAGAAATTATGACGGTGAAAATAATCGCTGACAACAAGGACTTGCTGAAAGCCGTGCGTTCTAGCCTGACAGCGCTGAAAGCTTTGGGGTCCGGGATCAAGACGCTGAGTGCCTCTGTTGCCGGCAATCGGTTGGGGCAGTTGCCAGCCTCGACGGAGAAGGCAGGCGAGGCAGCTGCTGGCGCCGGAAAGGGAATACAGCTACTGGGACAGGACCTGTCAGGCATTGCGGCTATGGGCGATTCTGTGGCGTCCGCTCTCTTGGCGGTCGGCAACGTGGTTAACGCCGTGGTCGGCCCCATCCTCACGCTTAACGCCAAGGTGCAAGAATCTAAAACCGCCTTTGGCAACATGCTGGGCAGTGCGGATACAGTAGAAGCGCTGGCCGACGAGATGGCGGCGTTCACCGGTCAAACTGGCCAGGGGATTGAGCAGTTGTCGACGCTGGCACAGAAAATTCCGACCGCTGAGATCCTGCAACAAAAGTTGGGGTCGATTGCTGAACAGATCGTCAACATTACGGATGTTTCGGCGGATGTCGACCAGACTATACAGGCGCTGGTTGAAGGCGCGCATGAACGCTTTTCGAATATGCTGCAGCAACAAAGCAATAATTTAAACGGCGTGATCGATGAGGTTCGCAATAAGGCAGCCCTGATTGCCCAGGAGATCAGCAACCCATTGGTTGAGTTTGCCAATCATTGGTCTCAGGGCATACAGGATGCATCGGACAAGCTCCAGGACCTGATTAATGGAGGAATTAGCGGCGATCTAGCCAAACAAATCATTCCTGACGAGTGGGTAGAAAGGATCACAGATTTTACGACCGGCATTCAGACCTTAGAGGGGTATGTCAAAGAGTTTGACGCCAATGCCGGCAACCTGTTGGGCACGGTGTTCGCCAATTGGGCTGATGAGGCCAAAAGTCTGGCGCCGGTGCTAGAAGGAGTGATCAATGGAATAAGCAATTTGCTGCAAACTGCTGACCAGTTGTCTACCTCCATAGTGGACGTTGCAACAGTGATAGTAAAGGATTTTGGCGAAATTACCACGTTTGTCACGAATGCGATGGCCGGCATCGGCAGTACGGTCGCCCAATTTGGCGAGGAACTCTGGGATGCTGCCATATCCTTATTGACCCCGGTCAAGGATCTTCTGGGCGGGCTCGTCAACCAGATTATCGGAGGATTGTTTGGTTCTGGTGGACTTTTAGGCAATCTTTTTGGTTTTGCCAGCGGCGGCCGGGTGCACGGTCCGGGAACCGGGACCTCGGATTCGATTCTGGCCCGGCTGTCTAACGGCGAGTGGGTGATGCAGGCTGCCGCTGTGCAGCATTATGGCCCCCGGATGATGGATGCCCTGAATCGGATGATGATCCCGCGCACCGCCGTACCTGGCTTTGCTGCTGGCGGACTGGCGGGAGCTGACCGGTTGGTGGTGGCCAGCTTCGATCCGGTCAACATGGTCAACCTGGAATTGGTGAACCTGGTAGACCAGGGTGTGTTTGACCGTTACCTGGAAACCAGCAATGGCAAGCGTAAGGTGATTAATTTGCTATCCGACAAGCGGGATAGCGTAAGGAAGGTGTTGTTTTAATGGCTTATGAAATCGGTACAGCAAACAGTCACAGGGAGTTGCTGGACAAAATACGGAACTTTGTATCCAATGAAGAAATACACGGCTCTCAGGCATGGGCGATACAAAGGGACACGGCCACTGAGTTGATCTTGAAAGGACCGGGTGACACCGGACAGGATGAGATTTATGTAGGATTTGAGGTTTTTGAGGACGCGGTGCAAGGCTACTATAACCTGCGCCTGAACGGCTTTATAGGCTATGATGAAGGATTACCATTTTCAGACCAGCCCGGCGGCATTCCGTCTTATCAGCCGCAATTGCCGCTAATAAGCGGCAGTCAGATGAAATACTGGATTGTTGCCAACGGCAGGAGAATTATTGCTGTGGCTAAGATCGGGACGCAGTATGAGGCAGCCTATCTCGGTCTGCTTCACCCTTATGGAACAGAGGGGCAATATCCCTATCCTCTGGCCATCGGCGGAAGTATGACCGGACAAACCACTAAGTACACACCGACTTCAGGCAGCGGATATACGCAGAGTCCCAGCGAGGACTATAAGTACACCCAGAGGCAGACCGATCACCGCCATTTTGTCGATCCCGGAACAGCACGAGGGACACTTACAACCGGGGCGTTAAGGGTTCGCAGGATCGACGGCAAGTGGCCGGTATATCACAACTATCACCAGAGCTATTCTCAGACGTCTAGTGGCGGCGTATATTCAGATATCCTTAGTTCATCGCTAAATGGCTATTTTGTTTGGCCGGGGTTATGTGGGAGCCTCAGTAATCTGCTGCAAAACATGGATGGGATTTATCAGTTATTTCCGTTTGCACTGGCTGAAAAGCCTGATAACAACACCATCGGCCAGTTTGACGGATGCTATTGGATTACCGGGCGAGGACTAGCTGCGGAAGATGAGCTCATGATTGATGCGGATCGTTATATTGCAGTCCCGAATGTATGGAGAGCAGATCCGGGAGATTTTTGGGCGCTTAAATTATCGTAAGGGGGATTGTTTATGGCATATGTGACAGGAACAGCGACATCACCGGCAGATTTATTGGATAAAATAAGAATTTTTTCTCTGGCTAATGGCTGGACAGTGAATCTATGGGGCGATGAAGGAATCGGCAAACGGCTGCATTTGCAAAAGGGAACGCAATACGTTAATCTACGGGCGGCTATAGGGGAATCCATATTCCCGCAAATGCTGGCCGGATCTGCTACCACAGCCAAATTCGGCATCGGCATAAACGGAAGCACTGGATATGATCCTTCCTATGCCTGGCATTCGCAGCCGGGAGCCTGTGTTGACGTGTTGGATCGGCCTACTGGGGCCTCCATCCAACTGCATAATCTGGAACCCATTGAATACCATTTGTTTGGATTTACAGCTCCGGATTTTATTTTTTGTGCAGCCACTTATGGAGCAGTGCAAGCCAGCGCGAGCCAAAACACATACCAGCACTTGGCGTTCGGTGAATTACAAAAAGTAGGAATATGGACCGGCGGAGCCTTTGTAGCGGCAAGTAAACCCAGCTATTATATGGCGGACGGGCTGGAAGCGTCACAAACCAGGCTGTTCTCACAGGAAAAATACTCGTCTATGTTTGTCCGGGCCGATATTGACGCATTCTCCAGGATATGGCTGGGTAATGCGGAAACGCAGACCGGAGCAGAATATGGGAATACCGGGAAAAAGGTCTACAGCATGGTTAAAGGGCATGCGTCCGGGATCACCAATTACGCATTGCCGACGCTGGATTTTTTTCAGTCAAAGGGACCTACCCAGCAGGGACTTGCTTGCAATGTAATGAATGCCATATCCGTTATGTTTCCGATATACCTGTTTGCCCAGCGTGACCCTAATGCAGAAAATATGTTTTCTACTATAGGTACTGTTCCCAATGTATATTTTTGCAATATAAAGCACTTAACTCCCGGCGGGACGTATCGGCTGAATTATGTGGACGGCAATGAATACAAAGTGTTCCCGTTTGGTAAAAAAGGGTCTGCACTGGGATATGACGGAATCGCTGTGCGATATATCCCGTAATGTGAGGATGAAACGATGAGCGACGATTACTCAGTTTCTTTTTATATCGGCTCCTTGCCGGATTCCATCGGAATCACAGGCCATGAGAATATCAGCAAAGATCTTGCAGAAAACAAGGTTTTCGCTGCCGCACCGGATGTATATGGCAAAGCTGTTACCGCCTGGAGAAAGCATGTCAGTCAGGGCAGCGAAGGGTTCCGGCTCATTTCATTACAGAAATGCAATCCTAATCCATTAGGCCAATCTCCGTCGTTATCACGTTTACGGATCATGCCGTTAGGGGAGATACTGTCCGCGGTCCGGTCCTCCAATGGTATCGCCGTTGCCGGAGAACAAGTGGTTTTATTGTCGCCGGGTGTTTCCGAAACCCTTGCCGGCATACAACCACTCACCGGCATAGCAGTGGGAGAACAGCCGCCGATGGTGGAACGGATAAAACCGCTCCAGCCTGCCAGGCATTGCATCCCGGCAGGTTTTTACTTTGACCGGCCTAATGGTGTTGCCGATTTTTCGGTTCCTCTCTTCCTGGGTCTCTTTCTGAAATGGAAAAGACCACCGGAAACCATAAAAAGTAAGATATTTCCATTCGTGCCCAACTGGCGGGATGGCATTCTCGACGAGATCGAATACCTTACCGACATCATTACGGCGTATGATGAATCAGAGCAGCGAATTCGCGTGAGAGACACGGCCAGGAGATCCGTCGAATATGTATTTACCGCACTGGACTCCGCCGACATGGCCCTTCTGGAATCCTATGTGTGGAAGTATCAGGGACAAGAAATCTGGTTGCCGCTATGGATGGATGCGAGGGTCGCGACAGAGGCAATCCCGGAAGGTGATACCCAGGTCAGGATAACGCCAGGGAAGTGGCTGTATTTGGCGGAAGATGGCCGTGTGGTATTGTATCGGGACAAATACCAATGGGATGTAAAACAGATCACCGGTATCTATGATACCACTTTGACATTTGCTGCGCCGGTAGAACAGTCCTGGCCTCAAGGAACTCTTGTCGTTCCGGCCAGACTGGCGATTCCCGGTGCGACAATTTCCGGACAGAAGCCTACTGCCGGGCTCATGGAAATGCCTGTCCGGTTTGAATTGGCGGTGACAGACGATGGCTGATTATTTTAGCGGTTATGAGTTTTTCCTGGATGAGCCGAACCGGATCAATGATATCAAGGATGATATTGTCCGGGCAGTGCTCAGACGGGACAATCTGACCGGCGTTTTCTCCCACAAGCACCAGACCAACAAGCCACGTTATACCAAAGCCGTCTCGTATGCGCTGTTGTCGCGGGAAGCAATTATTGCTCACGACCAGTGGCTGGAGCGCCGGGCCGGCAGGCTGGTTCCGTTCTGGTTCCCCTCTTGGCAGACGGACCTGACTCTGGCGCGGGATATTGAGCCAGGCCAGACCTTCATCCGGATTGAAAATATCGGCTATACCAAACATTATCTGCCGACCGGAGGGCGGCGCAGGGTGATTCTGTTTTTGCGCGGCGGCGGCAATATCCGTAGTTACATTATGACATCCACCGATAACGGGGACGGGACGGAATCACTGTATTTTGATTTTCCCTTTACGTTTAAGATCCCTATGGAGGATGTCATCATGACGAGTTTTGTCTATCTGGTCAGGCTTGATGTTGACCGGGTTACGCGGCGATGGGAAACACAGGATCTGATGACTGTAAATTTTCCGGTCATTGAGGTCGTAGGGGAGGCGGCAGAAAGTGAATAGTTTTTTGGGCCTAGAACTTAGCCGGTTTTCCAGCCGGCCTATCGAATTGTACCATTTTAATCAAGGGACATTCCACTGGTATTACACCAGCGCTGGGACCAGCCAGGGGTATGCGGGAAAGGCGTATATCCCGGAGATCATTTCCAGTACGGCCCTGGAGCAAAAGACCGACGATGGAGAAGGGGCTGTAGATATCACTGTGCCGGATTCCAATCCCATTGCTGCTAAATTTGCCGCCGGCATGCCGGCGGCGCCAATATGGGTAGAGGTAATCCGGCTGCAGCGCGGTACCAATGAAACCGGCAGGTATTTCCGGGGGCAGATTACCCTGGCTACATTCAAGGCAGGCGGGGGAGAGGCCACGTTACAGTGTCATCCTCCCCTCACTGCCCTTGGTTTCAAAGTCCCGCGGAATCTATACCAAACCTTTTGCAACCGTGTTCTTTACCGGAAAGGCTGCGGCGTGAATCTGACGGACTATTCCCGGCAGGTGACGATAACGGATATTCAGGACGACCGGCTGATCTCTCCCGGCTTTGCCACGCTGCCGGAAGGGTGGCTGAATTTGGGGCATATCTGGTATCAGGACACCTACCGGATGATTACCGCTCACGCCGGGGACTGGGTGCGGGTGCTGGCCATGGCGCCGGAATTTAAAATTGGGGCGACGGTCACCGCCTGCGCCGGCTGCGATCACCGCAAGGATACCTGCAAGAATAAATTCAATAATCTGATCAACTTTTTCGGATGGTATACCATGCCGAAAAAAAATCCATTTGAGGACGGTATAGGATAATGGGGTTTTTACTAACATTGTTTGTGAATGTGGTTCTGAGCTCGCTGGCTGCCCTGCTCAAGCCGAAACCCGAATTCGATTCACCGAAGCCATCCGCGCTAAGTGACTTTCGGGCGCCGACAGCGGAAGAAGGGCTGATCATTCCGGTTGTCGTCGGCACGGCAAAAGTCGAAAATCCGAATGTAGTGTGGTATGGCGACCTGAAAAGCGTACCCATTATCGAAGAGGTCGTGGTTGGCCGGAAATATGGAGTGTTCGGACCGAAAAAGAAGAAAAAAGTTACGGTTGGCTATCAGTATTATATCGGTATGCAACTGGTGCTGGCTATGGGGACAATAGATTCCCTGCTGGAAATCTGGGTCGGTGACAAGCTGGCCTGGTCCGGCGATTTAACCTGTCCGGAAAGCGGCGATAAGGCCAGTATTTACATTGATAAGCCCCTGCTGTTTGGCAGCAAAGAGGAAGGCGGCATCAGGGGGTGGGTCGACTTTTATTTCGGCAATGCTACGCAAGGCCCTAACGCCTATTTAGCCGATAAGCTGGGGGAGTCTGTCCCAGCCTGGCGGGGGGTATGTTATGCGGTATTGCGCGGTGTATATGTCGGCAATTCTACCAGTCTGAGAGAATGGTCTTTTGTCATGCGACGCTTGCCGCATGCGCTGAGCAGTGGTTGTCATGACCTGCAGGGCGATGCCAATCCGGCGGAGATGCTTTACGAGTTGGCAACCAACCCGGCATGGTCCATCGGCATGCCGGGGGACTTCGCCGATGTTGAGAATATGCGGCAACTGGCGGCGGCCCTGGCCGACGAAAACTTCGGCTTATCGATGCAGTACAATCAAAAATCTACGGCTAAAGAATACATCTATGATATTCTGCGGCATATTGATGCGGTGATGTACCAGGATTATACCATTGGTAAGATGAGATTCAAGCTGATTCGCCATGAAAAAGTGACCCAGGATACAGTGGTGCTGGACCCAAGCAATACGGCTCAAGTGGAACTTGTCCAGGGCGGCTGGCCGGAAACCGCCAATGACATAAAGATCCGCTACATTGACCGGAGCAAGGGCTTCAAACAGCGGATTGCTTCCTACCAGGATATGGCCAATATTATCATCAGGAACGGCGAAATTGAGGAAGAGGTGATTGACTACCTTGGCATTTCCCGCCTGGATTTGGCGCAACAGATAGCCATGCGCTCCCTGCGGCTGATCTCACTGCCGCTGGCTAAAATCCGGCTGGAAACAAACCGGATTGGAACCCAGCTTTTGCCGGGGTCTATCTTTGTGTTGAACTGGCCGTCTCTGGGGATCTATAACCGGATTTTTCGCTGCACTGTGCCGAATTACGGCACGGTGGACTCGGGTGCGGTGGAGATTGAGGCGGTGGAAGACGCTTTCGGCCTACAAAGTGGGATTTATCTGCCGCCTGATGACGCCGGCGATTATTACAAACCGCCGGGACAGGCGCCTCTGCAGCGGCTGTTTGAAATGCCGTATCAGATGGCTGAGGGCCCCGATCGGTCTGTTGCCGCACTGGCGACAAATCCGGGGGATGCCTTTGGCTATGAAATTTGGACAAATGCCGGCGATGGCTTCGCCCAGTCGGCGGTGGCGGACGTGTTTACTCCGGCAGGGGTATTGACGGCTCACTATGGCCAGGATACCGCCTCTATTGATGAAGAGGGAATTGTCCTGGAGTCCGCCTATGGCATGGATTTTCTGGCTTCCGTCCGGAATGACGACCTGATGGCCGGCGTCAATCTCTTGCTGCTTGATGATGAAATCATGGCTTGGCGGACCATTGAGCACGAAGGAGATGAGCGTTATCGCATCCGCGGAATCATTCGCGGCGTGATGGATTCCGTACCGGCGAATCATCCTTCCGGCTCAATAGCTTGGTTTATTTCCATAGGAGCGGCGTTGGTGACGTCTGAGGCCCTGGCAACCGACATGACAGTCACAGCTAGATTGCTGCCATTTAATATGAACGGGATCGCTGCCGTTCAAGAAGCGCAAGCGATTGCCTGCATCACCAGGAGTCGGGCGCTTCGGCCATATCCGCCCGGTAGAATACGCATCAACGAATCGGCCTGCCCGGCTGTCGTAACTGACCGGGTGTTTGTAACCTGGGCTCATCGCTACCGGGATCAGGCGGAAATTGTTACCCAGGACCAGGACAGCACCGGGGAACCGGACGGAATGTATACTGTCAGGGTTTATTCGGGTCAGGAACTGAAGCGGGTGACTTCCGGGATTGCAGGCCAGGAATACATCTATGCCGCTAGGGATAGGCTTGATGATGAGATCAACGGACTGAACCCGGTCAAGTTAGAAATTGCTGTAGTCTCGGAGTATGGCGAGAGCTTGCAGCCCCAGTTCAGGGTATTTGACATGGCAGGCTACGGCTTGATTTACGGCCAATATTACGGAGGTGTTTAAACATGGCGCAACAAACCGATTGTCTCAAGCTGGCCTTTGGCTGGGCGCTGGGCGAAAACGGCTGGAATGCCGGAATGGACAGCAACCTGCAAAAGCTGGATGCCGCAGTCAATGCCTTAAGGGCGGAAACACTGCGGTTTTATTTTTCGAATCCTGGGACGGACGCGGAGAGTAACCGGGCGGTCATAGAGGAGCCAGCTGCGCTTGCGGGGCTGCGAGTCTACAGTTCGGTGACGCCGACCGCCCAAACAACCATTAAACTTTTAGCAGGCGCAGCAGAAGTTGGTTCGGTCTCCTTATCTGTCGGCGAGCAGACCAAGGCGGTTGCAATCGTCGATACTCCCTTATCCGAAGGTGAGGTGCTGTGGGCAAGAATTGACGGGCCGGCGAACGGAATTGTAAACGTGGCAGTGCAGGCGCGAATCCTTCGTGCTATGTAACGCATATTATATGCGCTTAGAGTTTTCGAGGTTTGTATGGTTCATATACAACCGGCCATAGCGCCGGTTGTAGTTTTTAATATAGAAACGATAACAACAAGAAAGGAGGTGCCCCATGCAAAGC
>NZ_AFGF01000073.1 GCF_000219125.1 Acetonema longum DSM 6540 | reverse complement strand
CCAATTGCTTTTTGTAAATCCTCTTTATTTACTTTGCCAAGGTATGTGGATTTTAAAAATAGTTCCTTTCCCCTTTTCACTTTCTACCGATATCGTTCCGCCCATAGCTTTCATGAGACTTTGGCTTATGGACAAGCCCAGGCCGCTTCCGCCCAGTGAGCGGTTGCGGGATTTATCGCCACGGTAAAAGCGTTCCCAGATCAGCGGCAAATCTTCACTGGCAATCCCTTCCCCCTGATCGGATACGGAAATTTGCAGCCAGTTATTTTCTTCGGTCAATGCTAAGCCAATCTGGGAACCGGCTGGAGAATGCCGTATGGCATTGCTCAACAAATTATCCAGGACCTGTGCAAACCGGTCGGCGTCACCCAAAACGTAACGCTTATCCGTCTCGATTCGCAACAGAAGAGAAAGATTTTTTTCTTAAGCAGCACTTCGATCGTATCGGCATCAAGCCGTTCCTGTTTGATAAACATCTTGCCCGATTCCAATTGCTCCATATCTATAATGTCATGGACTAACCGGGACATGCGATCCGTTTCTGCTAATATCCTTTCTAAGTAGTGAGCTCTCTCCTGGTCATTTACCGCAATGCCGTCAATGAGCGCCTCGGTTGTGGCTTTTATACAACTTAGCGGTGTTTTGAGTTCGTGGGAAATGTTGGAGATGAAATTGCGCCTGACTTGCTGAATATGAAAAAGGGCATCGGCCATGGCATTAAAGGTTTTGCCAAGCGTGCCGATTTCATCTTTCGCAGTGGCCTGGGTACGGCTCGGGATATGGCCTGCCTTCAGTTCCTCGGCAAAAAAAACGGCAATCTTTTTTATATGAGCGTCTAACTTTCCATGTTGATAAGCATAGTACATAACTGAACCCGACAGGGTTAGGGCCATAAAGAGGATAATTGCCACATGGCTTAAAAGCTGACGAAAAAACAATGAACGGGTAATCATAGATCCACCTCAAACTTATAATCGCTTCCCCACACCGTTTTGATAAAATCCCCGGCTGCGCCCAAGTAGCGGGAATGGATATTGTGGGAGGCGGCGCCAAATCGAATGCAGGAGCGATGTTTATCGGCCTGACTCCTTGGGCGGAACGCAATAGACCGGATCTGCAGATTGGTGCGAAAATAGGGCAGACATTCATGCTTGGAGCGAAGATGCCGGAAGGAACGGTGGCTGCTTTCAATCCGCCGGCGCTGCCTGGCTTCGGGAGGGTAGGCGGGTTTAGCATGATGCTGCAGAACCTTGGCGGCGAATCGCTGGCGAAATTGGATGAGGTTTCCCAACGGTTTGTTGCCGCTGCCCAGCTGCGTCCGGAAATCGGGACGATTACCGATAATTTTAAAGCGGACACACCGGGTTATGAATTTGACGTCGATCGGCAAAAGGCTGAAAAAATGGGCGTGTCGGTCGATGATGTGTTTATGGCTTTACAAGTGTTTCTCGGCGGCACCGAGGTCAATGATTTCGATAGATTCGGCCGCACCTACAAAGTAGTTGTCCAGGCGGAAACGCCATTTCGCAGTGATGTTGAGGCGATACGGCACCTGTATGTGAAAAGTTCGAATAACACCATGGCGCCGTTGAATACGCTGGTACAACCCCGGAAAGTAACTGCTCCGTCCACAATTACCAGGTTTAACGGCGTTCAGGCCGTCCAATTGAACGGCAGCCCGGCAGCAGGCTACAGTTCGGGTCAGGCCCTTGCCGCGCTGGAGGAAGTGGCGGCGCAGATCCTTCCCGGCGGCTACGGCTACGAATGGTCCGGCCAAAGCCGGGAGGAGAAGGAATCCGGCAACCAGGCAATGCTGGTTTTCGGTTTGGCTATCGTATTTGTATTCTTGTGCTTGGCCGCGTTGTACGAAAGCTGGAGCGTACCGTTCGCAGTGCTGCTCGGCGTTCCTCTGGGAATCTTCGGTGCGTTTCTTTTCCAGTATGCGAGTAATCTGGAGAACAGCGTCTATATGCAGATCGGCCTGGTAATGCTAATCGGCCTGGCGGCGAAGAACGCCATTCTTATCGTCGAATTTGCCAAGGTCAGGGTGGATAAAGGAATGGAGCCGGTCCAGGCGGCCATTGAAGCGGCTCAGCTGCGCCTGCGTCCGATTATCATGACCTCCCTGGCGTTTATTATCGGCTGCGTGCCGCTGATGCTGGCCAGCGGCGCCGGCGCCGGCGCCCGGAACTCTATGGGCACGGCGGTGGTGGGCGGCATGCTGACAGCAACTGTACTGGGAATATTTTTAATTCCCGTATTCTTTGTGGTTATTGAAAAGGCAACGGAGAAGCCTGCTATGCTGCGCAATCCCAAAACGTTTAAGCCATAAGAATGCCATAGCGCATGGGAACCTGACAGTCCAGGCAGAATAAAATAAAAACAGTCCTGTAAATGATAAAAAATATTTTACAGGACTGTCTATTTTCATCTGGAGGTGCTATGCAAACCTGCTCAGAAAAAATATGCAGTTCAATTCCGGGTTCGTGCTAATCAGTTTGGGATAAGATATAAAAGTGACAGCTGGGTTTAAGAAAGATTACTTAATTAAGTTGTGAAAGGGAGCATAAAAACTGATCATGAACCAATCCAGTCAACGAGTAGAAAAAGGTATACTCCTATTCATTTTAATTTTAGGGGCTTTTTTATCGCTTTTGAATCAGACGATACTAAATGTTGCTTTACCTGATTTGACGAAGCAGTTTGAGGTTTCTACAACGACCATTCAATGGCTGTCAACTGGCTTTATGTTGGTAAATGGTATTATCGTTCCGGCGACGGTCTTTTTTTTTTTTTTTTTTTTTTTAAAACGATTTACGACTCGGCAGCTATTTATCAGTTCAATGGTTTTGCTGTTAGCGGGAACTTGCATTAACGCCATTGCGTCGACCTTCGCCTTTTTATTAACAGGCCGGCTGATTCAGGCTGCAGGCGCCGGTATCATTATGCCACTGTTAATGGTGGTTATACTTGCGGTGTTTCCTGAGGAAGGCCGTGGAACTGCAATGGGCATCATCGGACTTGTAATGATAGTTGCGCCAGCAATCGCTCCAACCCTGGCAGGGTTCATTATCGGACAGTTCTCATGGCGATGGTTATTTATCGGCATGTTTCCGCTTGTCGTCATTGTCATTGCTTTAGCGTTTAGATATCTGGTGAATGTATCGGAAACATCTAAGCCAAACCTGGATATCATCAGTATTCTTCTGTCAACAGCAGGATTCGGAGGAATCCTTTATGGATTTAGCAGCGCAGCTGACAAAGGCTGGGGAAGTGCTGTGGTGCTGGGATGCTTAATTCTCGGCGCCATTTGTCTTGGACTTTTCAGCTGGCGTCAGCTTATATCGAGTGATCCCCTGCTAAATCTACAAGTATTCAAGAATCGAATGTTTACTATAACGACAATCATTCTTATTTTGAGCACGATGGTTATGTATGCAGATATAATTTTACTGCCTATTTACCTGCAGGAAAGCAGAGGCTATACAGTCCTTGAAACAGGATTGCTGTTGCTGCCGGGCGCACTGTTAAGCGCTTTGATGTCCCCTGTATCTGGTCGTTTATTTGATAAAATCGGAGCAAAGCCGTTAGCCCTCGCAGGGTTGCTCTTTTCTATCACTGCGATCGTGAGATTTACCAATTTGAGTGAGACAACCAGTTATAACTATCTCATGATCAATACTATCATATTACGCATTGGTATGTCTCTCATTACGATGCCTATTAATACGGGGGGGCTGAATGCACTTCCGAAGAACCTAAATGCTGACGGTACAGCAGTTAGCAACACGGTTCGACAAGTAGCAGGTTCGGTCGGAACGGCCCTTCCTGTGACGATTATGACAATAAGAACACAAAGCCATACCGCCGAAATGCTTCAAGCCGGCGATATTTTGTCCCAATCTCAGATTATTGGACAAGCTTCTATACTTGGCATAAGTGATGCTTACATTTTTACTGAGATTATCGTTGTTGCTGCATTCCTTGTGGCTATTCTAATGCCAAATCACAAGGAATATAGAGAAGCTATATAATGGGAACCAATTGGCGTGTATACGGCGCTTACGGCAGGCGGCGAAAGAGCACTGATAGCGGAAAATCGCTTTGGGACTTCATTTTGCAATCGTGGGAATAGGCTTGCTGCCGGCTTCCCTTATCGCAGGTTTTTTGTGGGGTGCTGTGGGTCAGGCAGCCCCTTTTGTTTTAGGCGGGTGTTTGGCTATGTTTGCGAGCATAGCCGTTTTTCTCGTGTTACATATGAAACTTGCGGCTACTGAGTAAATGAGGCTGCCAGGGAATTGACGGGGGCATCTTGCAGCGATACAATGAAAGATCAAAAGATGCTGCTTATTGTTAATTATTATGGCTGCTGATAACAGCCTGCACGACCCAGCCTAATAACGCCCCGGCTATCATACCGGTAAGACCGAGTAGAATGGGTCCTGGCATAGCGCCAAAGATTTTAAAGACTGGTGAAAATGTCACGCCAAGCGTTCCGAAATACGCGGAGGAAACGGCGGGCAAAAAAGAGTATGGAGACTTGCCTCCCCCTGCGTCGCGGTATGCATCCCAAATTGCGAAACAGTAAACACAGGGATAAAACATAATCCATTCATAGTTTGTTTTTTCGATAGCTTGTTTAAAGTCACCGGTAAAACTAAAGATAATGACCTCATTAAGATTGGCGTTTACATTGGTTAAATATTCTATAAATATGAACGCAAATCCCTTAACTAATTTTCCATTTAGAATTTGGCCAAATCCCGGGAAGGCAATGCTCCAGAATATCTTTTCAACTGCATTGGTCATGACAGTTCCATCCTTGTCAGGGTAATTTTTCTCTTCTGATTAACGGCGAATAATCTAACCGGGTATGCACTACCTAGCGTGGGCTCATATCGCATATGCAAAATGGGCGTTTGAAGTAGAGTTTCCCTTTGCTTGGACAAATATCCAATATTAGTCCGATTTCGCCGAAAATCTGTTCGGCGGAAGATATATCAAGGGTTTTACGATCAAATTTCGTAAAGCCCTTTCCCTGTTTTCAGAGCAGTTTATAACCGCTGTGCAGCAACGCGGCGAAACCTGTGTTTAAACAGTCAATGAGGCGATGTCTAAAAAAAGTATTTTTTCCTGCAATAAAGCAAAATCCATTCCATCATAATAAGTAGGGGAATTTTTGCCATAAAGGAGGAAAGGAAAATGGTTTGGAATTTACTGTTACGCGAAAAGTTAGGCAATGACTATGAATGTCAGCCGCTTTAAACGCTATTTGTCATCGGGCCGGAGCAGTTGACAGGTATTTCCGTATTTTTTCTTAGCTGTCGCGCATTGGCAGGAAATCGGTCGCTTTGAGTGGAACCAGGCTGGTATCATAATGAAATGAATGGGAATGATGGCTGAAAATGCAATAGAGGAATGTTTTATTGTGCGCAAACAACAAAATGAATTTGTCAGTGTCATGCAGAAGGAGCAGCCTAAGCTGCTGCGCTATGTGCGACAAAGGCTGAACGGTATTTCCGCTATGGATGCGGAAGATATTGTGGCTGATGTGCTATTTAATGTATATAACCGGATGACGACTGACAGCCAGGTGGAAAACCTGGCTGCTTATCTGTACCAGTCGGTAAAGCATAAAATATGGGACCGTTTTCGGCAGGCAAAGCCGCCGTTATCCTTAGATGCTGTGGATCAGGTCACGGGTCTGCCGCAAGGCGAGAACCTGATTGACCCGAACGGCGATGTGGAAAGCCTGGTAGAAAAGAAAGAATTTGCCTTACGTTTAAGAAGTGCGTTACTGAAGCTAGAGCCCAATCAGCGGGCCGTTTGGGTGGCTACCGAACTGGAAGGCTGTACTTTTAAAGAATTGTCGCTAAAATGGGGAGAGCCCATCGGCACGCTGCTGTCGCGGAAAAGCCGGGCGACACAGACGCTGCGCAGGCTGCTGCAGGAGGAATGATTTGTAATGATAGAGGTGATATACAGTGCAATGGCAGTGTAATTTTTGCATAACGAAAACGAGGCATATCCTGGTTCAACTTGGTCTCGGACTGGTATTATCCATACTGCTTGGCCTTGGCTTTGGCTTTTTTGTCATGCTGCTGTGGAACAGCCTGCTGCCTGATATCTGGGGCTGGAGGGAAATCACGTACTGGCAGGGGACGGGGCTCGTCATCCTGACGCGGCTGCTGTTCGGCAGTCAGGGTTACCATAAGGAGGCGAACCAGCCGCAAGCGGGGTGCCGCAGTACTTTTTCGCAGCCCGCTGCAGCTTCTGCCCCCGATAAGGGTGACCGCTATTTTGAAAAATGGTGGGCAGAAGAAGGGGAAGCCGCTTGGGGAAAATACACGCAAAGGCTATTGGAACGAGAAGCATTCCAGCAAGATAAGTAGCAAATAGAGACGGCCGGCAGCAAATGAGGATAAAAACAGAGGAGGAAAAGTGACTATGGAAGATAAAGTCATTGAAGCGTTTCAGATGATGTGGGGAAGTTTTCCCGACCCGGTTATGCTGGTGCATAAAAACCGGGAAATCCTGGCTGTGAATGAAGCCTGCGGTAAAGCAGGGGGCGCGCCGGGCATCAAGTGTTCTTCCATCGGCGAGCCGGGACGACACCGGGGCTGTCTGGCGAATCAGGCGCTGGCCTCTCAGCAGGCCGCCTATTCTAAGGGAGAATCCGGCGGCAGAACCATCATCGGCTACTGGCTGCCGGTGGCTGGGTATCCCGAGATTTACGTGCATTTGGGTGTTGGCACCATGATTGATTATGACCAGTATCCGGCGGCACAATAGCGGGAGCTGGCGGGGACGAATGCGCCCGGTGTAACCGGGCGTACGTAAGCAGATATACTTTTCCGGACAAGAGACAGCATATTATTGTAACATGGTGGCAACAAGATGGAATCCAGGCAGTTATCGTGTCTATTCGCCAAATCGGCTTTTTACCCTTCTATTTTGCTTGAGCAGAAAGCGCAGGGAAGATGACACTGCGAGTGGAGAACAGGAAGGTTACTAAGCAGCAGAAGTTTCTAGCGTGCCTAAAAGGCATTTAACCAAGGCGTTATGCCGGTTCGTGTAAAACGGCATAACGCCTTTTGGACTGAAGCAGGACGTTTAAAAGAAAAAACCAATGGTGACAAGTATTGTCTATAGCACAGTTGAGGCAAACTGGCTGTTGTACAAATCGGCGTAAAAACTGTTTTGCTTCATCAGCTCGGTGTGCGTCCCCTGTTCGATGATCGCACCGCTTTTCATCACCAGGATATGGTCAGCATCCCGGATGGTGGAGAGGCGGTGGGCAATGATGAAGCTGGTTCGGCCCTTCATTAGCGCAGCCATTGCTTTTTGGATTTCGAGTTCGGTGCGGGTATCCACACTGGAGGTGGCTTCATCCAGGATCAGGATGGCGGGGTCGGCCAGAAGGGCCCTGGCAATGGTGAGCAACTGGCGCTGGCCCTGGGAGATATTGGCCGCCTCATCGTCCAGAACTGTTTGATACCCCGCGGGCAGCGTCCGGATGAAATGGTCCGCCCGGGCGGCTTTGGAGGCTTGAATCACCTCCTGGCGGGTCGCATTTTTCCGGCTGTAGGCAATGTTTTCCTCGATGGTTCCGCCAAAAAGCCAAGTATCCTGCAGGACCATGCCCAGCAGTGAGCGCAGGCGGCTGCGGCGCATTGCGGTGATATCCACCCCGTCAATGGTGATTCTTCCGTCCTGCAGCTCATAAAACCGCATCAGCAGATTGATCAGAGTCGTCTTGCCCGCGCCGGTGGGGCCGACTATCGCGATTTTATCGCCGGCTTTTGCCCGGAAGTTGATATCGTTCATCAAAACGGTGTCCTCCTGATACCCGAAACGCACATGTTCAAAGGCGACATTGCCCTGGGGCAAAGAGATTTCCCGCGGATTTGGGGGATTGGGGGCTTCCTCCTCCTCATCCAGCAGCGCAAAAACCCGTTCCGCCGCCGCAATGGCCCCCTGCAGGGCATTGACAATATGCGCCAGTTGCGTGAGCGGTTCCGAAGCTTGATTGACATACTGGAAAAAAGCCTGGATGCTGCCGATGGATATCCTGCCCTGTGTGACCAATAGCGCGCCCTGCACGGCAATTAAGATATAGCCCATCTGGTTGCATAACCGGATCGCCGGGTCTACCGCGTAGGTGATGAATTGCGCCTTGCTGCCGGGCCTTGTAAAGGGCCTGATTGAGCGCTGCCACATTCCGGATGGCGTCTTGTTCCATATTGAAAGCCTTAATGACCTGGTGGCCGGTAAACGCCTCTTCAATCGTTCCGTTCATTTCTCCCAGGGCTTTTTGGTTTTCCGCGTAATAGCGCTGCGTTTTCCGGGCAATCCAGGTGGCCGCCGCCATGCTGACGGACACTGTTGCCAGGGCGATCAAGGTGAGCCGCGGGCTGATCGCCAGCATCAGGGCGAAGGAGCCGACAATGCTTACCGTCGCACTGAAAAACTGCAGCAAACCGTCCTCCAGAGTACTGGCGACCTTGTCCAGGTCATTGGTTGCCCGGCTGAGGATATCTCCCTTTTTATGCTGATCATAGTAGCGGAGGGGAAGCCGGGTTAATTTTTCACTGATCTTTTCCCGTAAGGAAAGCGTGAGCATTTGGGCAACGCCGGCCAAAGTGAATTCCTGTAAATAGGAAAATACGGCGCTAAAAAGATACAGCGTCAGCAGAGTCAGCATAATGCCGCCCAGCGTGCTGACATTCACTTCGAAAGGGCGGCCGGAAGTAATTCCATCGTAGATCAGGTTGATCGTCTGGCCGATGATCAGGGGCGCGGCGAGAGTAAAGGCCGAGCCGAACACGATACAGACGAAAGCCGCGAGCAATTGCCACTTCTGCCGGGATAGCTGTTTTAAGAGACGCGCCGTCGTGCCCTTGGCATTTTTCGCTTTCCCGGCAGGCATGTTGTCCAGCATGGGGAACACATCGTTTTCCCGGTTGTCTCTTTCCATACTCACGCCAACTCCTCTCTGCTCAGCTGGGAATGGGCGATTTGTTGATACACCAGGCAACTGTCCATTAGTTCCCGATGGGTGCCGATGCCCGCAATACGCCCGTCGTCCAGTACGATAATTTGGTCCGCATCCATGATCGTACTGATCCGTTGCGCCACTAAAATGACAGTGGCGTCGCGCACCTCGCGCTTCAAGGATTCCCGCAGCTTGGCATCGGTTTTGAAATCCAGGGCGGAAAAGCTGTCGTCAAAGACATAAATTTCCGGCTTTTTGACAATGGCCCGGGCGATGGAAAGTCGTTGTTTCTGTCCGCCGGAAAAATTGCCGCCTCCCTGGGCGACCGGAGCGTCGTAAGTCTGGTCCAACCCGCTGATGAAGTCGTCGATCTGGGCAATCGGGCTGCGTGGCGTAACTCCTCCAGTGAAGCATTTTTCTTGCCGTGCCGCAGATTTTCGGCGATCGTTCCGCTGAATAAAAAGGCCTTTTGCGGGACATAGCCGATTTTATGCCTCAATTCGCTTAGCGGCAAATTACGAATATCGATTCCGTCGATCAGGATGCTGCCGCTCTGGATGTCATAAAAGCGGGGGATCAGGCTCGCGACCGTGGATTTTCCCGAACCGGTGCCGCCGATGATCGCCGTTGTCTGCCCTGTGTCAGTAGCGAAGCTGATATCGCTCAATACGGCTTCTTCGGCGCCGGCATAGCGGAAGGTCACATGGCGGAATTCAAGTTTTGCCCGGCGTTGGAACTGCTGACCGGCCAGCGGCGCTCCGGCAAATTCAGGCTTGAAGTCGAGCACCTCGTGAATCCTGGTGGCGCAGGCCTGCGCCCGCGGGATGATCATGAACACCATCATGCCCATAATCAGATAAAACAGGATGAGCAGCGAGTATTCCACCAGCGCCATGATGTCGCCGATCTGCATCAGCCCAGAACCCACCCTTTTTCCGCCGAACCAAAGAATGAGCAGCGTACAGAAATTCATCATGATCATGATGACCGGCATCATCAGGGCGAATATCTTGTTTACCCGGATCGCCGCAGCGGCGTAATCGGTGAAGGTCTTATCAATGCGCCGTCGTTCGTAATCGACTCTGTTAAAAGCCCGGACGACCCTTACGCCAATGATGTTTTCCCGGAGGACGCGGTTGATCTGGTCGATCAGGCTTTGCAGCACGGCAAACATCGGCAGGGCTTTTTGGCTGACGATGGCGGCAAATAAGACCACCAGAACCATGGTGCCCATAATGACCAAAGCCAGAAAAGGGTCCTTGGCGAAGGCCAGCAGCAGCGCGGCCACGGTCATGAGCGGCGCGGGCAGCAGCATTTCCATCATCATGGCGAGGGCCTGCTGGAGCTGAATGACATCGCTGGTGCTCCGGGTAATCAGCGAAGCCGTTCCGAATCGCTGAAAATCATTGACCGAAAAAGACTGGGCTTTACGGAACAGGACGTTGCGGATATCCCGCTCCACGGCCGTTGACAGCGAGGTAGAAAGGTAAGTGGCGGTAATCGAGAGCCCTCCCGTCGCCGCTGCCACCAGGATCATAAGGCCGCCGGTATTCAATATATAGTCCATGTTGCCCGGCACGATGCCGTTGTTGACAATAGCGGCGGTCAGGGTAGGAATGTAGAGGGTGCCCAGCACCTGTAAAAACAAAAACAATAGCCCCGCAAAC
>NZ_AFGF01000072.1 GCF_000219125.1 Acetonema longum DSM 6540 | reverse complement strand
CGGCCCCCTAAATCGCTTGTATCCGGCGGGTTGACCGATGCCGCTCGATCACGTCGCGATAGCTGTCCACCAGCCGTCCGAATACCATCTCCCAGGTTTGTTCGGAGGCGTGTTGAAAGGCTTGAGCCGCCAGGGAAATGCGCAGTTCCCGGTCGCGGGCCAGCCGGATGATCGCTTCGGCCATGCTCAAGGAGTTAAGCGGCAGGCAGTCGAGACCCGTTTTCATGGGGAAAAGATTTTCTTTGATGCCGCCGGCCATAGGCGCGACCACCGGCAAACCGGAGGCCATGGCTTCCAGGATCACATTGCCGAAGGTTTCAGTAACCGAGGGGCAGACGAAAATGTCGGCTGATGCGTAAAGACCAGCCAAATCCTGGCCGGCCCGATAGCCCATAAACGTTACGTTGGCCGGGGCCATCGCTTCCAGGGCAGGCCGGGCCGGCCCATCGCCCACAATCCATAAATGCAGGCCGTTGATGCTGGCATTGGCTGCTGTCAAGGCCTGGAGCAGGATTTCCACATTTTTTTCCGGCGCCAGCCGGCCTACATACAACAGCACGGTTTTATCGCCGACGCCATGGAGCCGGCGCAAGTCTCCGCTGTGCCACATAGGGTTGAAAAGAGTGTGGTCAACCCCCCGGGACCAGAGATCCACACGGGGAATCCCGTGACGGGCCAACAGCCGCCGGGTCTCCTGGGAAGGGCAATAGTTCCGGTCGGCCTGGGTGTGAAACCAGCGCAAAAACCGCCAGGCCAGTTTTTTCAGCAAGGGCATACGGTAATAGTCCAAATACTGGGGAAAATTGGTGTGAAACACCGCTACCTTGGGCAAGCCGCGCGAGTCGGCATACTTGAGTCCTGCCAGGCCAAGAACAAAGGGCGTGGCGATATGGACCAAATCGGGGCGGAACCGGTCAAGGGCCGAGCAGAGCGAGAAATAGTTGGGCCAAGCGATCTGGCATTCCGGGTAGAGAAAAAAGTCGCAGCTCAAAAACCGGATCACGCCCTGCTGCTCACCGTCCGGCCCATTGCCGGAGGGAGCCAAAACCATGGTCTCGATGCCCTGGCTCTGCAGATAACTGACCAGTCTCTGATAGGTCCTGGAGACTCCGTTAATCTGGGGTGTAAACGTATCAGTAAACAAAGCGATTCTCATATGAACCTCCCGCCTGGAACTACTTCTCTATACTGGTTAATTCTATTATCTAACACTCTGGAACCTCCGGGAGTTAAGGCCGGATTAATATCTGGTTAAATTTGCGTAAAACTGCCGACAATGAATGAAAAGCGGTTTTCCCGCAGTCTGTCATCAAGTATAATGAAGAAAAAGCAATCTCAGGTAATCTTTGTGATGATTTTAAAATGAGTGGAGAGAAATCAAATGCCGAAAAAGATTCTGTTTGCCATATCCGACACCGGCGGCGGACACCGCAGTGCCGCCCTGGCCCTAACAGAGGCGATCCGGCAGGCAGCCGGCGAGGACGTAAACTGCACGATGGTGGATTTTCTGAAGGCTACCCAGCTGCCGGGAATCCGCAACGCGCCGGCCATCTATAATTATGCTTCTTCCCGCAAAGTTTGGCTCTATGACTTCTTTTTCCGGTTGACCAATGACAGCCGCCGTATGGACCGGATCACCAATCTGCTCTTTCCTCTGGCAGCCTCCCGGTTTGAGGCTGAGATCCGGACCGTCAATCCGGACCTGGTCGTGGTGGTGCATCCTTTGCTGGTGCGGGCTATTTGCGCCGCCAGGAAAAAAGGCGGTTTCCGCTGGCCGGTGATTACCGTGGTAACCGATCTGGTCAGCTTTCATGCCTCCTGGGCCTATGCCGAATCCGATCTCTGCCTGGCCCCCACCGAGGAAGCAGCCCGGATTCTCGCCCAATACGGCGTACCGCCGGAGAAAATCATCTATACCGGGTTCCCGGTTCATCCCAAATTCTCAACCTCCCACAGCCAGCAGCAGGCCCGCCAGGCTCTCGGCATCAACCCGGACGCTTTTACCGTGCTGATTACCGGCGGCGGCGTAGGCTCGGGTAAAATGTACGATATCGTCAAGACCCTGGAAAAAGTGTGTCCGGACAAACAGCTGCTGGTGATCACCGGCAACAACAAAGAGCTGTACCAAACCCTGTCGGCCGGGCGGCAGCCTGGCTCCCTGACTCATGTTTACGGGTTTGTCAACAATATGGAAACCATGATGGCAGCCAGCGATATTGTCGTCACCAAGGCTGGCCCCGGCACGATCATGGAGGTCCTGGCCATGCGCCGTCCTCTGGTCATCACCCAGGCCGTGGGCGTCCAGGAAACCGGCAATATCGACTTTGTGGTCAATCATAAGCTGGGCTTCTCCTGTTCCGATCCGGCGGGCATCGCACAGATCGTCAACCGGATGACCCAGCCGGATGCAGCTTGGGCAGTCAACAGCGAAAACCTGCATAAGATCCCGGCAGACGGCGCCGGCAAAATCGCCGGCTTGATCAGGGAAAGGCTTGCCTCTCTGACATAAAAACAACCCAAGGAGGATACGTATGGAAATCAAACGGTTTGACGCTACCATCAGCACCGATAAACTGCAGGAATCAAAAAATTTTTATATAGACCATTTCGGATTCCAACTGGTTTATGAAAGCGACTGGTATATTGAATTGATTTCGCCTCAGTCGCCCTATTTCGGAATCAGCTTTACCCTGCCCCAGCGGGAGGCCGGCGAATTTTTTCATGGCAAAGGCCTGATTCTGTCGTTTGAAGTGGCCAATGCGGACAGTGAATGCCAGCGGCTCAAGGCAGCAGGTCTGGCCGTCTTCCAGGACCTGCAGGATAAACCCTGGGGAGAACGCAGCTTTGTGATCGATGATCCTAACGGAGTCCATCTCTATATTTACCAGTCCATTGCTCCCACGTCGGAGTACCAGCGGCTGTATGATTCATTCAAAGGATAAATCCGGCGAAAGGCAGAGGCCTTGCATAACAGGGGCTGCCGCATGTAAGCATTTTTTCCGGCTTCATGCGAGACAGCCCCTGTCTATTTGTTTGGTCATCTGATTTTATATTATACAGCAGGATATCCCTCATATTCCTCCATGAATTCCTCCACGAAGATCGAAAATGCACTGACAAGAGGGTCATATTTTTGGTTGCTGCGGGTCACCACATACACTTGCCGCAGCACAGGAAAGCCTTCCGCGTCAAGCGCCTTGATCGAGGGATCGCGAAACCGGAGAGACAGCGTGGAGAGCAATGATATTCCCGCATTTTGGGCCACCGCCCTGTAGATGGCCTCCGATTGTTCGATCTCTGCAATATTGCAGCTGTCAAAGCCGTTTTTGTGAAGCCATTTTTCAAAAATCCTGCGGGTATAAGATCCCTGCTCCCTGACAATGAATCGTTCCTGCCGCAGGTCATGAATACGTACTTTTTTCAGTTTAGCAATCGGATTTTCGGTGCTGGTGACCAGTACCAGGGAATCATGGCCGACATGGATGAAATGAAATTCATCCTTTTTTTCATCTCCGGCAGAGAAGGGGACGACCAAAACATCGACCAGCCCGTTTTTAAGGCTGTCCAATGCTTCCGACGTGTTGCTGATGGCAAAAAACAGTTTGGTGTCCGGATAGCGCTCTTTAAATTTCCGGGTAACATCGGGTAAAATATAGGTTCCCAACGCCGTGGCGCCAATTCGCAATACGCCGCTTTTAAGCCCCATCCGGCTAAACGTTTTCAGACATTCATCCTGCATCTGCAATATTTTTTCCGCGTATCCCGCCAGGACATTCCCTGCCTCGGTAGGGCAATATCCTTTGCCGCTACGCTTAAGAAGAACCACACCCAGTTCATTTTCCAAAGCCTGAATGCGGGTGGTGACGGTAGGCTGGCTGATAAACAGCTCTTTGGCCGTCAGGGAGTATGTACCGCATGCAAGCAGTTTCATAAAAGTCTCCAGTTCTTTAAAATCCACGGCGGGTTCTCCTTTTCCCTTACGATTATTAATAATTATAATAATTTTATCGGTAAAAGCAATGGGCTTTACAATGAATTAACACCGCTTTAACCGCTCTATTACAATGAATCTGTATAATAGAACTGTAGATTCACGGTGTAAAAACTATTTAAATCTTTGATAGCTTTTATATCTTGAATGAAAATAAGGAGCAGGATGTGATGAAGATGAACCAATTTTTAAAAAGCTTGCTGCCGGCAGTTCTGAGCGTACTATTGGCCATCACGATTACAGGATGTGGGACCGGCGCCGAAAATGCCAAACCGGAGGGAGCGGTTAAAATTATTGACACCATTCGGATTGGACTGGCGCCTGATGAAGATGCGGCAGCCGTACTGAAAAAGTACGGTCCTTTTATCCAATACCTGAGCAAAGCCACAGGTATGAAAGTGGAACCTTACATTGGCCCTGATTATACCGCTACCATTGAAGCGATGAATGCAGGCCATCTGGATGTGGCCTGGTTTGGCCCGTCTGAATATGTTCTGGCCGCGGAAGTTGTAAAAAACGGGGTAGAGGCTTTTGCAGCCGCCATTCAGGCTGAAGGAACTCTTGCCTACAAAACCAGCTTTATCGTCAGAGCCGATGCCGGTATCAACACCCTGGAAGATATGAAGGGAAAAACCCTGGCCTTTACGGATCCCGCCTCGACCTCCGGTCATATTTTCGGCAGGTATTCGCTGGTGCAGCGGGGACATAAGCCGGAGGATTTTTTCAGGCAGGTCATCTATTCCGGCAGTCATGACGCCGGTCTTCTGGCGGTAAAAAATAAACAGGTCGATATAGCCGCTGTCTCCAGCCGAAAGGTGCCCGGATTTATTAAAAGCGGCCTGATCAGCAAGGATGACATCAAAATCGTGTTTGAATCGGTGGAAATACCGGCCGACCCCATCACCTACCGCAAAGACCTGCCCTGGGAAATAAAAGATAAGATTAAAGCGGCCTTTTTGAAAAATACCCCGGAATTGGCCGCCAGCCTGGAAGGCACAGGATTTGCGAAGTTCGGCGGCGCCGACGACAAAGCCTATGATTTGGTAAGAGAGGCTTATAAAACAGCCGGATTGAAGCCCGAATTATGATCAGCCCGGAGGCAGCTATTTCCTTCCAAAATGTATATCAGACATATAAAGGACCGCAGGATGCCGTTTTAAAAGGCGTGAATCTGACCATTCCTCCATCTGATTTCTGTGTGATATTAGGCCGAAGCGGCATGGGCAAATCCACTCTGCTGCGGTGTATGAACGGTCTGGTCCTGCCGTATGAAGGATCGGTGGCCGTGTGCGGCCAGCAGCTCAGCCGGGAAAAAACTGTTCTGCGCCACATCCGGCGCAGGACAGGCATGATCTTTCAAAACTACAACCTGGTAAACCGGCTGACCGCACTGGAAAACGTAATGTGCGGCATGCTGCCCGGCATGCCCTTCCACAGGGCGATGCTTGGTTTATTTACCGCGGAGGAAACGGCAAGAGGCTTGGCGCTTCTCCGGGAAGTCGGCCTGGAAGGCTTTGCAGACCACCGGGCAGACCGGCTGAGCGGAGGTCAGAAGCAAAGAGTCGGCATCGCCAGGGCGCTGGCGCAGAATCCCGAAATCATTTTGGCAGACGAGCCGGTAGCCAGTTTAGACCCAGTCACCTCCGGGGAAATTCTGAATTTGCTCAAAGCCATCAACCGGAAAAATGGCCTCACGGTTATCGTCAGCCTGCATCAGATAGAATTGGCCAGGACTTATGGCGAGCGCATTATTGCCCTATTGGAGGGAAAGGTAGCCATTGACAAGCCCGCCGGCCAGCTTACCGAGGGAGATATCGGCAGAATCTACGGGGGCTGCGGCGCCAGGGGGAGGGAAGAACGTGTCTCATAAGCGCCTCCTATGGCTTCGCAACGGCGCGGCGGCCCTGCTCTTCCTCGGTTTTCTCGCTTACAGCGCCAATGATCTAGCTATCAGTCCGGCGAAGTTTGTCAAGGGAATTCCCAGTCTGCTTCACTTTCTGGCCAGAATGTTCCCGCCGGACCTGGCTATTGTCCCCGACTTGCTGGGAGCCATGCTCACCACGGTTGAAGTGGCGCTCTGGGGAACGCTGCTGGCGGTCGCCGTCAGCCTGCTGCTTTCGCTGGGAGCGGCGAAGAACCTGTTTGGCGGCAATATGATTGTCTACACTGTTTCACGGACCTTGCTGAGCATTCTGCGTTCCCTGCCGGATATGATCTGGGCGCTGATCTTTGTAGCAGCGGTGGGGCTTGGCGCTTTTCCGGGGGTGCTGGCGCTGACGGTTTACTCCTGCGGCGAACTGGGCAAGCTGTACGCGGAAGCCATGGAAAATATCGACCCTGGGCCCAAAGAAGCGCTGGAATCCACCGGCGCCAGCCTGTTCCGCACGATACGGTGGGCTATTGTCCCCCAGATTTTACCCGAAATCATTACCTACAGTCTCTACCGTCTGGAATCCAACGTCAGGCATGCCTTTGTCCTAGGCATGGTCGGCGCAGGCGGGCTGGGGTTCGAGCTGAACGTGGCCATGCGGTTATTCCGGTATAAAGAGGTTGCGGCCATCATTCTTCTGATCATCGCTACGGTGGCCTGTATTGATTTTATCTCGGCAAAAATCAGAGCCCGCATCATTTAATGCAGGGCGGAGAGGGAAAAGAGAAAGGAACGGAACCATGTCACAAAAAACACTGATCATCGTTATTGACGGCTGCGCCGCAGATTACATCACCCCGGAGGATACTCCCAATTTATACAGATTAGGGCAAGCGGGCTTTTACTCCAAAATAAAGTCGGCCATCCCTTCCGTGACCAATGTGAATCACGCCAGCATCCTGTCGGGAAGCTTCCCGGACCGGCATGGCGTTGTGGGAAACTATTATTACGACCGGGCTACCGGCAGCGAGGGCTTTATTGAAGATTCCCGCCACATGAAAGCTCAATCGGTCATCGATATGTACAGCCGGCAGGGGAAAAGCACGGCCCTGCTCACCGTAAAGGGCAAGGTGCTGGAGGTTTTCGGCGCCAATGCCCGCATCGGAATCAATCTGCAAAAGCCGGAACCGGCCCTGCTGAAGAGGCTGGACCTGGACACGCCTCCCGGTGTGGCTTCTTTTGAAGCCTATGACTGGATTTTTAAAGCCTGTTACCAGGTTCTCTCCAGGGAAAATCCCGATTTGGTCTATTGCACCACCAATGACTATATGATGCACAATTATGCGCCGGGCTCGCCGGAAGCAAAAAAGGTCATGCAAACTATGGACCGTTGGATCGGCCGGATCTACGATCTGGATCCCGCCAGAGAAATCTATATTACCGCCGATCACGGCATGAATAAAAAAAGCAGGCTCATTGACCTGCAAAAGAAATTGGACATGGCGGGATTTAATACATTCTGCCTGCTGCCGTTAAAGGACAGATACCTGGAGAACCACCGCTGCCAGGAAGGCGGCGCCGTATATGTTTATGTGCTGGCAGAAGGTCAAATTCCTAAAGTGCTTGATTATTTAAAGGGATGCGACTTCATTGACCGCTTCTGCGATAAAGCTGCCGCAGCCGAGGAATTCAACCTGCCTGCGGATAACATCGGAGACATAGTCGTTTTGAGCAATCAGGACTCAGCATTTGCCGAGCTGACGCAAGACGAACGCTGCGTAGAGACCAGAACGCACGGTTCCCTTCATGAGCGGGAAATCCCCCTCATCGCCGTTAATGCCAGAAAAGAAGCTGAGTATTATCAATGCAACTCTGATATTGTAAGATTCATCCTGGAATCCATTTCCTGAAAATAACTCACCAGCCTCTGCAGACCTGCTTCCAATGCTGAGGATAATTGGTGCAGATCTGAATGGCTGGATGAAGCTCCGCCACCGCACGGATGTCCGCCAGACTGTTCACCGTCCAGGCGACAACCTGGATGCCCCGTTCGTGCATGGTCCGGGCCGTTTCGGCAGTCAGATACTCATAATCGATCGCCAGCACCGAGCCGCCCAGCTCTTCCACCATCTCCACCAGTTTGAGGGGACGCCCGCTCACCAGGGGTCCGGCTTTAATCTCCGGCGCCAGCGCTTTAGCTTTGGCTACTGCATAGTGGTCAAAGGATGTCAGAACCACCTGATCCTGCATGTCAAACTTTCGGATGAGCTCTACCGCCTTTTCCTCCAAGCCGGGATACAGGCCAGGCAATGTTTTGATTTCTATATCCAGGAGTTTTTTGCCTTGGGTCAGCTCCAGAACCTCACTCAGCAGCGGGATGATCTGCCCGGCGAAAGCCGGGGAAAACCAGCTGCCGGCATCCAGCCGACGCAGTTCGTCGGCGGTGAAATCCTTGACCCGGCCGCTGCCGTTAGTGGTACGGTCCAGACAATTATCATGAATCACCACCGGTACGCCGTCCCGGGAAAGCTGCACATCAATTTCGATCATGGAAATATCCGGATCCGCCGCCGCCAGGGCAATAGCCGCCAGGGTATTTTCCGGCGCATCGCCGGACCATCCGCGATGGGCTACACAGGGATTCATTATATATACACACTCCCCTTATTTTCTCCCATCTATTATACATCGGAAATGGTCGTCCCAGCCAGTCCGGCCGCGCTTAATTCCCCAGGTTATCCCAATGTTCCCTGGCCTCGTATAATTCCGCCAGAGCGCCTGCCTGATTACGGGCCAGGATCAGTCCCTGCAGCCGCGCCAGACTGACGCTGAATGCCCCCATCTCGTTACGTTCCACACTAAACTGGACCCGCTTGGCCACCGCATCCCAGGCCTTGGTCAGTTTAGCCGCATTACGGCCGGCATCGTTCCACTGTTCCGCCTGCACATTTTCTCCGACCGTTTCCAGATATCCGAGCACATCATCCTCCTCACCCATGGGGTTTTTGAGAAAAACGCCACTGTTCATAATCAGGATAAACAGGCCCAGCAGCCCATAAATAGTCAAATAGGAAATGATTTTATTCATACCGCCTCCACTCCTTTTACCTTGTGTTTCCACCGGACCGTGGAGTCGTCAGATGGTCCCGGTAGGTATCCAGATATAAGTTTCCGGAAGGATCAAGGGATGCCAGAAATACTTCCGACACATCGCGAATGCCCCGGCGCTGCAGTTCCTGATCAAGCCAGGCCCGGTCGCGCTGCGCCTGCCGCAGACCTTCCTCGAGCAGTATCCCGTCCAAAATGATCTCGTTAGCCAGCCCTGCCGATTGAGGGGTAAGCTTCAGATCAAGGGGTGTTACGCTCTGATACTCGGCTTTTTTCAGCACGGATAGCTGTCCGTCGGTTTCCACTATGGCAAAGGCTACCTGATTCAGGTCGAATACTCCCTTTTCCCGCAGTTGCTCCAAGAGGTCCGCTGCCCGATAGCGCAGTGTGCGCATAGAATCTTCCAAAATCTTGCCGTTCATAATCACCACAACCGGTTCACCGTTGATAAACTTGGAAATCTTCAATGATTTCAGCGTCACCCATTGTGTGGCCAATCCGGCTGCGACCCAGGTAAGCAATCCCACCCAGTGGGGCCAGCCGCTGCTGTCCAGGTCGGTCGTAAGGGTGGATGCGGTGGAACCGATGGTGATTCCCAAGACATAATCAAAAAAAGTCAGTTGACTAATTTGCTGCTTGCCCAGCGCCCGGGCAAAAATCAACAAAGTAAAAAAACCAATGATTCCTCTGACAGCAACGACTAACGCTTCATTCATCTGTTTCACTCCCGCTAAGCGGCTATGTCCGTTATTAACAGACATAGTGTATCCGATACCATGATTTCCTAACCTTGCCTTTTCCGTCATCTTATTGCGATAATCTTTATTTATATTTATTTCCATGATATTACTTATCAG
>NZ_AFGF01000071.1 GCF_000219125.1 Acetonema longum DSM 6540 | reverse complement strand
TCTAAAAAGGTGACCGATGCAAGACCGCAGATACGTTGCGCATGGGCTTCTCCGGGGTCGGCAAGATATGTCTGCCGATCCTGTCTTTTTAGGCTTTGGAATAGCATAGTCAGGCGGGAACCTGGAGACAATGAATTTTGTTGAGGATGTAGATGTATAACGCCTGGCCGTAACGGGAATGGATAAATTATACAACCGGCTGCACACCCGGAGGTGTGGGATATTGACATGCCTGATTAAGTGTGCTAATCTGTATTAGCGATATTTTTAATGCTAGTTTAGGTTGAAAGAGGTGGAACGATGCGTACTGCAATTACATTGGCCTGCAGTGAATGCAAGCAACGGAATTATCAATCCAATAAAAACAAGAAAAATGATCCCGATAGACTGGAATTAAACAAATACTGCAAGTTTTGCCGTAAGAGTACTTTACACAAGGAAACAAAATAAACTATAATTAGAAAGATGCAAAGCATCAAAGTGATGTCTTGCGAGTCTGCTAAAGAGTGCATTGTAGGGGTATAGCTCAATTGGTAGAGTAGCGGTCTCCAAAACCGTTGGTTGAGGGTTCAAGTCCTTCTGCCCCTGCCAATATTTTTAGGAAAATAGAGTGTTTTTCGGAAAAAAAGTCTTAACTGGCAAAAATCCGAAAAGCGGCATTTTTTAAGTCTACATGATAACGAGGATGTGAGAAAATGCCTGGACAAGAAATGGCGCTTCAAAACAGCACCTCGAAAGTGAAACGTTTTGTGCGTGAAGTTAGAGCCGAAATGAAAAAAGTATCCTGGCCCACGCGACAGGAACTGCTTGCCTATACTGCTGTAGTTTTTGTTTCTGTGGTCCTGGTTTCCGCTTTGATATGGGTTATTGACGGTGGGCTTAGCATACTTTTAAGATCCTTTATCCATTAGAGCGCGCAAGCTGAGGGGGTTGATGACGCTTCGGCGTCCCTTATGGCGATGGAATCCGAAAGAAATTGGTACGTAATCCACACATACTCCGGTTATGAAAACAAAGTAAAGACCAACCTGGAAAAGAAAGTGCACTCCATGGCTATGGAGAACGAGATTTTCCGCGTCCTTGTCCCAATTGAAGATGAAGTGGAAATCAAGGGCGACAAGAAGAAAATTACCAAGAAAAAAGTTTTTCCGGGATATGTATTGGTGGAAATGATCGTAAATGACCGATCATGGTATGTGGTGCGCAATACGCCGGGAGTAACAGGGTTTGTAGGATCCGGTACCAAACCTATTCCACTCAGTGCTGCCGAAATTAAGCGTATTTTGAAATCCATGGGCGTGGAAGAAGCTAAGCCCAAGATGGATATTAAACCGAGAGAATTAGTCCGCATCACTTCCGGAGCGTTTGAAAATTGGTCGGGGACTGTGCTGGAGATTTATCCGGACCGGGGCAAGTTGAAAGTCCTGGTAAATATGTTTGGCCGTGAGACTCCGATTGAACTTGATTTTGCTCAGGTTGCAAAGATGGAGTAGCAGTTTCCCAGGCGTATAGCCTGTTCTATTTGAAACTGGTTTCCCGTGGGAGGGTTTAACGACCCGTTTTTACCACATCTTGTGTGAAGGAGGTGTTACCATATGGCAAAGAAAGTAGTAAAACTCGTAAAGTTACAAGTTCCTGCTGGTAAAGCTACGCCTGCTCCTCCTGTCGGTCCTGCTCTTGGTCAGGCTGGCGTGAATATCATGGCGTTTGTGAAAGAGTTCAATGAAAGAACTGCAGCCCAGGCCGGTCTTATTATTCCGGTTGAAATTACGGTCTTTGAAGATAGATCTTTCACGTTTGTCACCAAGACGCCGCCGGCAGCAGTGCTGTTAAAAAAAGCCGCCGGTATCGAAACCGCGTCGGGCGAACCCAACAAGAAAAAAGTTGCCCAAATAGGCCGTGCCAAAGTCCGCGAAATTGCCCAAAGCAAAATGCAAGACTTAAATGCTGCGAGCGTTGAAGCTGCTATGCGCATGGTGGAAGGCACAGCCCGTAGTATGGGCATTGACATTGTCGACTAGGTTTCCTTAGTCGTTCGGAAACTGCTGCAAAAGGTTCAGCTGCCAGGCATGGCGAGGATTAGGCCGCGGCTTACGGGGTAGTACGCAAGCAAATAACCGCAGGAACAACAACACAGATGGGCCTTTTGCAGCAGTTTCCCAATGTCTTGTGGGAGGAATATCCGTTATCACCACGAAATAGGAGGAATGTATTGCATGCCTGCACACGGAAAGAAATATCAAGAAGCTGTTAAGCAAATTGACCACGATAAACTATATGATCCGGAAGAAGCAATTGCCTTAGCGCAAAAGTCTTCCACCGCTAAATTTGACGCCACTGTCGAAGTAGCCGTCAAATTGGGTGTTGATCCCAAGTATGCGGATCAACAGGTCCGCGGCGCCGTGGTTTTGCCTCATGGCACCGGCAAGACCAAGCGGGTATTAGTTTTCGCCAAAGGTGAGAAATCCAAGGAAGCCGAACAGGCCGGCGCTGATTTTGTCGGTGCTGAAGATATGGTAGAAAAAATCCAAGGCGGCTGGACTGATTTTGATGTAGCTGTTGCTACTCCCGATATGATGGGCTTGGTAGGCCGTCTGGGTAAGATTCTGGGACCCAAGGGTCTGATGCCTAACCCGAAAGTGGGTACAGTTACTCTGGATGTGGCCCGGGCCATTAACGAAATCAAGGCCGGTAAGATTGAATACCGCACTGATAAAGCTGGTAATATCCATGCTCCGGTCGGTAAGGTATCGTTTGAAACCGCTAAATTGCTTCAGAACTTCCAGACCTTGATTGATACCCTGGTCAAAGTAAAACCGGCTGCTGCCAAAGGGCAATACATGCGCAACATCACCGTGAGCACTACTATGGGCCCCGGTGTCCGTGTCAATACCCTGAAAGCGGCTTCGGCCAAAAAAGATGCAGAATAACTTTATAATTTTTCAAGGCTGTAGACAGTAGGTGCGAAGGCATAAAGGACCTTTGGGTCCGCCCACCGAGGCCGGAGATAAAAGTGGCTTATTGACATTTGCTTTTGTCATAAACGACCTCCGGACTTTGCCGTGAGGTCGTTTTTGTTTTCGCAAAATTAAAGGAGGTGAAACAATGGCTATAACAGCGGAAAAAGAACAACTAGTTGTGGCAATGAAAGAAAAACTAGAAAAGACCAAAGGTGCGGTGCTTACCAGCTACCGTGGCTTAAGCGTGGCCCAGGATACGGCTCTTCGCCGCAAACTGCGGGAAGCCGGCGTAGAATATCGCGTCGTGAAAAACACATTAACCCGGATTGCTGCCAAACAAGCCAACATCGAAGGGCTTGACAAACATCTGGAAGGAACTACTGCCATCGCATTTTCCTTTCAGGACCCGGTAGCACCCGCCAAGATCATTTCGGACTTTCTCAAAGAAACCAAGACTCAGGCCTTAGAAATCAAGGCGGGTCTGGTAGAAGGCAGGGTCATCGATCCCAGCGGCGTAAAAGCTCTGGCCAGCCTGCCTCCGAAGGAAGTCCTGCTGGCCCAAATGCTGGCCGGTATGCAATCTCCGATGGTTGGACTGGTCAATGTGCTCCAGGGCACTACCCGCAACTTGGTCTATGCGCTTGAGGCAATTCGCCAACAGAAAGAGTCGGCCTAAGTTTAGCGGAATCTTTCCTTTCGAAACTACTAAATTTATCGTATAAAGTGGAGGGTATTGAAATGACAAAAGAACAAATTATGGAAGCCATTGAGCAAATGACAGTGCTTGAGCTGTCTGAACTGGTAAAAGCTTTAGAAGAAAAATTCGGTGTAACCGCTGCCGCTCCCGTAGCTTTTGCCGCTGCTCCTTCCGGCGCTGCTGCTCCCGCTGCCGCTGAAGAAAAAACCGAATTCGACGTAATCCTTAAAGACGCCGGAGCCGGAAAAATCAACGTGATCAAAGTTGTCCGCGAAATCACCGGCCTTGGCCTGAAAGAAGCCAAAGACCTGGTTGACGGTGCTCCCAAGCCCATTAAAGAGAAAGTCAACAAAGCCGACGCCGAATCCATCAAAGCTAAACTGACTGAAGCCGGCGCAACTGTTGAAGTTAAGTAATTAAGCGGATTTGATGAAGAGGATGTCCAGCAATGGGCATCCTCTTCATTATTCTGTGTAGCCGGGAAGGAAAAAGAAGCAGATACCAGTTCGGAGCTGCAGCAATTTTTTGTTAATACCAGTTGACATTATTTATGTTGTGTGGTAAAGTTTAATAATGCGGTGAGGTATCTAGATTATTTTATTTACCAACTGCTATACGAGTCATATTTTATACATAAAATTGGCTGATATAGTGAATAATCTTTGAATTGCCAGGAAATAGTAATATAATGGAGGATGAAACATCTTTCATCGTCAGGTAAAAAGGCAAGGTCCTTGTCCTAACAGAAGAACCTTGCTTATTTTTCATATTCTGTCCAAATAAAGTCGTATTTATTGTAAATCATTTATGTGTGTGAATTTGGGCTAAGGGGTGAAGGGTTTAATGTTCAATCCTGTTCCGGTGGGTAAGAAGGCCAGGTATAGTTATGCCAAGATTAATGAAGTGCTGGACATGCCTAACCTCATTGAGATCCAAAAAAATTCCTATGATTGGTTTCTCAAAGAAGGGCTCCAGGAAATATTTCGCGATATTTCTCCGATTCAGGACTTTACCGGCAATTTAGTTCTTTCATTTGAAACCTTTACGTTAGGTGAACCGAAATATGAAGTGGAAGAATGTAAGGAGCGCGATGTTACCTATTCGGCTCCGTTGCGGGTAAGCGTACGCCTGAACAACAAAGAAACCGGCGAAATCAAAGAGCAGGAAGTGTTCATGGGCGATTTCCCGCTAATGACCGAAACCGGCACTTTTATTATTAACGGCGCCGAGAGGGTTATTGTCAGCCAGTTGGTCCGCTCGCCGGGTGTGTACTATCATGAAACCATTGATGCCAGCGGCAAAAAACTGTATAACGCCACCGTGATTCCTAATCGGGGAGCCTGGCTGGAGCTGGAGACTGACGCCAATGACGTGGTATCGGTCCGGGTAGACCGGACTCGCAAACTGCCGGTTACCGTACTGATTCGGGCGTTAGGTTATGCCAGCAAAAGTGTGATAAGCGAACTGTTCCAGGATGATATCCGCATTCGGGCCACTTTGGAACGGGACAGCACCGACTCGAAAGAAGAAGCTTTGGTAGAAATTTATAAGAGGCTGCGCCCCGGTGAGCCTCCTACGCTGGAGAATGCCAACCAGCTTCTGGAATCGTTATTTTTCGACCCTAAACGCTATGATTTGGCCACTGTAGGCCGTTATAAACTGACGAAAAAATTAGGCTGGCGCCGCCGGCTGATGGGGAAGACCCTTTATCAGCCTTTGGTGAATCAAGCTACCGGTGAAATCGTTGTGCCTGAAGGTACGGTATGCGACGAAAAAGTACTGCGGACGATTGAACAAAGCGGCATTTTTTCCGGTACTAACCTAATTGAAGTTAAGATTCAGCAAAAAGATGGATCCCCGGTCAAACTTTTGTGTAATTCTACTTTGCCGTATCACCATCGCACCATTACCAGAGAAGACATCATTGCCTCGATTAACTATCTCCTGGTTTTAATGGAAGGCCATGGCTATACCGACGACATTGACCACTTGGGCAACCGCCGGCTGCGTTCGGTGGGCGAGCTGCTGCAAAACCAGTTCCGGATCGGATTGTCCCGGATGGAGCGGGTTGTAAAAGAGAGAATGACAATTCAGGACACTGATGTGATCACCCCTCAGGCTCTGATTAACATCCGTCCGGTGGTTGCTGCCATTAAAGAATTTTTCGGTTCCAGCCAGTTGTCCCAGTTTATGGACCAAACAAATCCTTTGGCTGAACTGACTCATAAACGGCGCCTGAGTGCCCTGGGGCCTGGCGGCTTGAGCCGTGAACGGGCCGGATTTGAAGTCCGCGACGTTCACCACTCTCATTATGGCCGCATGTGCCCGATTGAGACCCCGGAAGGCCCCAATATCGGTCTGATCGGTTCCTTGTCTACCTTTGCCCGGATTAACGAATTCGGCTTTTTGGAGACCCCTTACCGGAAAGTGGATAAAGAAAACCGTCGGGTGACCAGTGAAGTATCCTACCTGACTGCTGACGAAGAAGACGAAATGGTCATCGCTCAGGCCAATGACAAGCTGAATGAAGCTAGCTGGTTCGCTGAGCCCAAGGTGACTGTCCGTTACGGCAGCGATATTTTAGTGGTGCCGGCTGAGCAGGTCGACTATATGGATGTTTCTCCCAAACAGGTTGTATCCATTGCCACCGCCATGATTCCCTTCCTGGAAAATGACGACGCCAACCGGGCTCTGATGGGCGCTAACATGCAGCGTCAGGCTGTTCCTTTGTTGAGGACTCAGGCTCCGCTGGTAGGCACTGGCATGGAATATAAAGCCGCCCGGGACTCCGGCGTGGTCATTCTGGCCAAAAACGCCGGAGTGGTGGAAAGAGTCACGGCTGCCGACATCCATATCCGGAACGACAAAGGCGGTCTGGATACCTATAAAATGCTGAAATATCTCCGTTCCAACCAGGGAACCTGCATCAATCAGAAACCGATCATATTCAAAGGCGAACGAGTGGAAAAAGGCACCGTTCTGGCGGATGGTCCGGCCACGGATAAAGGCGAACTGGCGCTGGGCTTTAACGTTCTGGTTGCCTTTATGCCCTGGGAAGGCTATAACTACGAAGATGCCATACTCCTGAGTGAACGAATGGTAAAAGAGGATGTTTTTACCTCAATCCATATTGAAGAATACGAGTGCGATGCCCGGGATACAAAACTGGGACCTGAGGAAATCACCCGTGATATTCCCAACGTAGCCGAAGATGTATTGCGTGATCTTGACGAGCGCGGCATCATCCGGGTAGGTGCTGAGGTGCGCCCGGCCGATATTCTGGTAGGCAAGGTCACACCAAAAGGTGAAACCGAGCTAACCGCGGAAGAACGCCTGCTGCGGGCCATATTTGGCGAGAAAGCCAGGGAAGTCCGGGATACTTCCCTGAGAGTGCCTCACGGCGAAGCCGGAAAAATTGTCGATGTGAAAGTGTTCAGCCGGGAAAATGGCGATGAACTGCCGCCGGGGGTTAACCAGCTGGTCCGGGTGTATATCGCCCAGAAACGTAAGATTTCCGAAGGCGATAAGATGGCCGGACGCCATGGTAATAAAGGGGTAGTATCGCGGATTATGCCGGAAGAGGATATGCCTTTTCTGCCGGACGGTACACCGGTGCAGATCGTCCTCAACCCGCTGGGCGTTCCTTCCCGTATGAATATCGGGCAGGTGTTGGAAACCCACTTAGGATGGGCGGCCCAGACGCTCGGATTACAGGTCAAAAAACTTGCTGTGCTGAAAAAACAGGATGACGAACAGTCCCGGGAATATGAGGCCGATTTAGAGAACAGGCTTCGCCAGGTCGGTTACGACATAGGCCGGCATGGACTGCCTCAACCTGACATTGCCGGCGTTCATCTGGCCACACCGGTATTTGACGGCGCCGAGGAGCAGGAAGTTATCAAAACCCTGACTGCAGCCGGCTTGCCGGCTGACGGCAAAAGCGTGCTGTTTGACGGCCGTACCGGTGATGCTTTTGATAATCCGGTCACAGTAGGTTTTGTGTATATGTTGAAACTGGCTCACCTGGTGGACGATAAAATTCATGCCCGCTCCACTGGTCCCTACTCTCTCGTTACCCAGCAGCCCTTGGGCGGCAAGGCTCAGTTCGGCGGCCAGCGCTTCGGCGAAATGGAAGTATGGGCGCTGGAAGCCTATGGCGCCGCTTACACTCTGCAGGAACTGTTGACTGTAAAATCCGATGATGTGGTAGGACGGGTAAAAACCTATGAGGCCATTGTCAAGGGAGAAAATGTCCCAGAACCCGGCGTTCCCGAATCCTTCAAGGTATTGATTAAAGAGCTCCAGTCCATTGGCCTGGATGTGAAGATACTTAGCGAGGATGCCCAGGAAATCCTGATCCGGGATGGGGATGAGGATATTCACGAAACCGCCAAAGAACTGGACTTTAACCTGGGCGGCGAGGAAAAACGCATGGCCGCTTCCGAAAGAAAAACGACGGCTTATGATAACGACCCGGTTGATGAACTGGAAGCCTCCGATGATATTGAACCGTTGGAAGAAGAACTGGACATTATTGCCGAAATCGGTGAAATGGGTGCTGAAAGGTTTGATTCCCCGACGGGGGATGACGACCCGGAGGAAGATACGCCGCTGCGTAAAACCAGTATCAAGAAGACTAAAGCGGCCAAAGACGTCAAAAAGCTGAACGCTCGCAGTTATCTTGAGCAATATGACGACAATATCGACGAGGATGGCGAATAAGGTGCTGTTTTTCATCCGCTGATGCGGTTATGACGGATTGCCGGGCTTAGCCCGGCTGAATCCATATGGGTTGACAAAAGGCGATACAGTTTGGAAGGGAGCGATAACCCCTTGTTGGACGTAAATAATTTTGACTCCATGCGCATAGGTTTGGCCTCACCCGAACAAATCCGCAAGTGGTCTCACGGCGAGGTAAAGAAACCGGAAACCATTAACTACCGGACGCTAAAACCGGAACGGGAAGGATTGTTCTGCGAAAAAATATTTGGCCCGACCCGGGACTGGGAGTGTCATTGCGGTAAATATAAGCGGATCCGTTATAAAGGGATTGTCTGTGATCGTTGCGGCGTGGAAGTAACCCGCTCTAAAGTACGGCGGGACCGCATGGGCCATATCGAATTGGCGGCGCCGGTATCCCATATCTGGTATTTCAAAGGGATTCCCAGCCGGATGGGGTTGATTTTGGATATTTCTCCCCGTTCGCTGGAAAAGGTGCTTTACTTCGCATCCTATCTGGTACTGGATCCCGGCGATACCCCTTTGATGAAAAAACAGCTGCTCACCGAAAATGAATACCGGGAATACCGGGAAAAATACGGCAATGCCTTTAAAGTTGGCATGGGTGCCGAGGTCATTAAAAAACTGCTGGAAGAACTGGAACTGGAAAAACTCAGCCGGGAATTGCGCCAGGAACTGAAAGAAGTCAGCGGCCAGAGAAAGATCCGGGCCATCCGCCGCCTGGAAGTGGTGGAAGCTTTCCGCAAATCCGGTAATGACCCTGCCTGGATGATCATGGATGCCGTGCCGGTTATTCCGCCGGAACTGCGGCCTATGGTTCAACTGGACGGCGGTCGTTTTGCCACCTCCGATTTAAATGATTTATACCGCCGGGTCATTAACCGCAATAATCGCTTAAAGCGGCTTTTGGACCTTGGCGCCCCGGATATTATCGTGCGCAACGAAAAACGGATGCTGCAGGAAGCCGTAGACGCCCTCATTGATAACGGCCGTCGCGGTCGTCCGGTCACCGGCCCCGGCAACCGCCCCTTAAAGTCCCTGAGTGATATGCTCAAAGGCAAACAAGGCCGGTTCCGTCAAAACCTGCTGGGGAAACGGGTTGACTACTCCGGTCGTTCGGTTATCGTCGTAGGGCCGGAACTGCAGCTGCACCAGGCTGGTCTGCCCAAAGAAATGGCTCTGGAACTGTTTAAGCCTTTCGTTATGAAGAAACTGGTGAATGCCGGCCATGCTCATAACATCAAAAGCGCCAAACGGATGGTGGAGCGGGTACGTCCGGAAGTTTGGGATGTGCTGGAAGAGGTCATCAAGGAACATCCGATCCTCCTGAACCGCGCTCCGACTTTGCATCGTCTGGGGATTCAGGCTTTTGAACCGGTTCTGTCTGAGGGTAAGGCCATTAAGATTCATCCCTTGGTTTGTACGGCTTATAACGCCGACTTTGACGGCGACCAAATGGCCGTACACGTGCCCCTTTCGGCTGAGGCTCAGGCTGAAGCCAGACTGTTGATGCTGTCGGCCCACAACATTCTGTCTACCAAGGACGGCAGACCAGTGGCCACTCCTACCCAGGATATGGTCTTGGGTTCCTATTACCTGACCATTGAGCGGGACGGGGTGCCGGGCGAGGGTAACGTCTTCGCCAATATGAACGAAGTATTGCTGGCTTATCAGCATAAGGAAATCTCCCTGCACGCCAAAATCCGGATCAGGATGATGACTCCGGACGGGGAACTGGGATTGGTGCATACCACTGCCGGCCGTCTGATCTTCAACGATGCTCTGCCGGATCGCCTAAAGGCATTTTTTAAGAAGAATGATGGCTGGCACCTGGGAACCCTGATGGATAAAAAAGCCCTGGGCAAACTGGTGGCCAATTGTTATAATGCATTTGGCAATGCCGATACAGCCGGAGTGCTGGACCGGGTCAAAAAACTCGGATTCTCCTTTGCCTGCCGGGCAGGGATTACCATTGCCATCGCAGATATCAAGATTCCGGAACAGAAGAAGGTAATCTTAAAACAGACCGAGGAACAGGTTGATATCATTGACCGGCAGTACCGCCGGGGCCTGATTACCGGTGACGAACGCTATAAAAAGATCATCGGCCTGTGGACTAATGCCACCGACGATGTGACCAAAGCCCTGATGGAATCCCTGGATCGGTTTAACCCGGTATATATGATGGCCAACTCCGGTGCCCGCGGTAATATCCAGCAGATTCGCCAGCTGGCCGGCATGCGCGGCCTGATGGCCGACCCTTCCGGCCGGATCATTGACCAGCCGATCAAAGCCAACTTCAGGGAGGGACTCACCGTACTGGATTACTTTATTTCTACCCACGGCGCCCGCAAGGGTCTGGCTGATACTGCTTTGAGAACAGCCGACTCAGGTTATTTGACCCGCCGTCTGGTGGATGTAGCCCAGGATGTGATCATCCGGGAAGACGACTGCGATATTGTTGGCGTCAACATTGTTAAAGAGAAAATCAGACTGACCCCGCCCAGCGCTGCGGGCATTGAGCGGGTACGCACTCGGCTGCTGGATAGAACGACGGCAGAGGGAATCTATGATATAAAAACAGGTGCCCTTCTGGCAGCTAAGGGTACATTGCTGGATGAAGAAATCTTGGCCGATTTGGGACAACACAGCCTTGCAGAAATTGTTCTAACCCCTGTCGATGACCTTGATCATCCGGAAACCGTCTCCCTGGCCGAAACGGGAGAAGCCCTTGATCAGGCGCTGAAAGAAGCCATAACGCGCGAGATGCTGGACAAAATTATTACTGAATCCGTTAAAGACGGACAGGGTGAGGAAATCATTCCCGCCGGCACTCAATTGACCGAGGAAATGATCGATACCATTCTGGCAAGAGATGTCCGGGAAGTGAAAGTGCGCAACGATAGTATAAAAGGCATCGAGGTACAGGATATTATTGAAGGCAGCAGTGTAATCGAATCCCTGAAAGACCGGATCATCGGCCGGATTATTGCCGAGGATATCGTAGATCCGAAGACCGGGGAACTGGTTATTAAGACTAACGAAGCAATCGATGAGGCTATGGCCGACAGAATAGTGGCTGTCCGGGATTCAGTGTCCATCCGTTCGGTTTTGACCTGTAAGTCCCAATACGGGGTATGCCGCAAATGTTATGGACGGAACCTGGCTACCGGTCACATGGTGGATGTGGGCGAAGCAGTCGGTATTATCGCAGCTCAGTCCATCGGTGAGCCGGGAACTCAGCTGACTATGAGAACCTTCCACACCGGCGGTGTTGCCGGCGACGATATCACTCAAGGTCTGCCTCGTGTCGAGGAATTGTTTGAAGCCCGTAAGCCTAAGCGTCCGGCGATTATCAGTGAAACCGACGGCGTGGCTGAGGTTAAGGAAATTAAGGGCATGCGGCGGGTTACCGTTACTCCGGTCACCGGGGAAGAACGGGTTTATCAGATTCCCTACGGCGCCAGAATGCTGGTGCGTGACGGGCAGGAAGTACAGGCAGGGGAACGGCTGACCGAAGGTGCGGTGAACCCTCATGACATCCTGCGGGTGGGAGGACTGAAAGAAACCCAGCGCTACCTAGTGTACGAAGTGCAAAAAGTATATAAGTCCCAGGGTGTGGAAATCAATGACAAACACATTGAAGTCATGGTGCGGCAGATGATGCATAAGGTGAAGGTAGAGGAACCGGGCGATACCGAACTGTTGCCGGGTGAATATATCGATATCAACACCTTTGAAGAACAAAACGCCTTCGCTATTGAAAATGGCGGAGAACCTTCTGTTGCCAGGCCGATCCTCCTGGGCATCACCAAGGCCTCCCTGGCAACCGACTCCTTCTTGTCAGCGGCTTCTTTCCAGGAAACCACCCGGGTACTGACCGAAGCGGCAATCAAGGGCAAGGTAGATCCGCTCCTGGGCCTGAAAGAAAACGTGATCATCGGCAAACTGGTTCCTGCCGGAACCGGCATGAGCCGCTACCGTAACATCCGGATTAAGAAACTGCTGTCTCCCGATCAAACTGCCAGCGTATCGCAGTAACAGACAGTCTGCATCCTCGGATGTATAAAAGCCAGGCCGGTGATATCGGTCTGGCTTTTATAACAAAATTTATAAATATGACGGCGTATTTCCGCATACTTTATTGACAGAGTCTGGCGTAAGTGCTAAAATGTTAGAGTGTGTCTGGTAGTTTCCGTATATTTCCGGTAGCTTTCAGACTCCAAAATGGCTGAAAGAGTTGATTTCATGTATGATGAACTAAAAACAGCCCCAAAAGCAATCGGTGCCAAGCAGGCAGCCAAAGCCGTGGAAAAAGGCCTGGCAGTAAAAGTGTACTTGGCTTCGGATGCGGATCAACGCATAATTTCACCCATTGCAGAGTTGTGTCAAAGACACCACGTACCGGTCGAAAGACAGGCGACGGTGGCCGAACTGGGAAAATCCTGCGGCATTGACGTAGGTGCCGCCGCTGTGGCTGTTTTAAACAACTAGTGAGTTTCGTTTCACTCTAGGTAAATGTTTTGTGATTTGCCTTTGGCAATAGCAAAATTTTTATAATCAAATCCAATGTTTGGGAAGGAGGTGCACTTATGCCGACTATTAGTCAATTAGTGCGCAAAGGAAGAGAAGAATTGGTGCAGAAATCCACTGCGCCGGCCCTCAAGGAGTGCCCGCAAAAACGTGGAGTTTGTACCAGGGTGTATACAACAACCCCGAAAAAACCGAACTCCGCGCTGCGGAAAGTGGCCAGGGTTCGTTTGACCAACGGGATTGAAGTCAGCGCGTATATTCCGGGAATTGGGCACAACCTCCAGGAACACTCCGTGGTCCTGATCAGAGGCGGTAGGGTAAAAGACCTGCCAGGCGTTCGTTACCACATTATCCGCGGTGCTCTCGATACTGCCGGCGTACAAAAACGCAGCCAGGGCCGATCGAAATACGGCGCGAAACGGGCCAAGAAAAAATAGGCTTGTCCCGATGCAACAGACGAGTAATAGAATAAAGGAGGGATACGATGCCTAGGAAAGGTGCTGTACCCAAACGTGACGTACTGCCGGATCCGGTGTACAATTCCAAGCTTGTCACCCGGTTTATCAATAAAGTCATGCTTGACGGTAAAAAAGGAATTGCCGAAAACATCGTTTATGATGCTTTCGAAATTATTAGAGCGAAAACAGGCAAAGATCCGCTGGAAGTATTTGAAGTGGCTCTGAAAAATGTAATGCCCGTTCTCGAGGTTCGTGCTCGCCGGGTTGGCGGTGCAAACTACCAGGTACCGGTTGAAGTGCGGGCGGACCGCCGTTTATCGCTCGGCATCCGCTGGCTGGTGAATTATTCCCGGGCCCGGGGTGAAAAAACTATGTACGAAAGACTGGCAGGGGAACTTCTGGATGCCTCGAATAACGCCGGTTCTTCCGTGAAGAAAAAAGAAGATACCCACAAGATGGCAGAAGCCAACAAGGCGTTTGCGCATTATCGGTGGTAGTGCCCGGACTCGAAAACGTGAGTCCGAATTTTGCAAGGAGTGATAGATAGTGGCCAGGAAGTTTCCACTCGAAAAGACGCGGAACATAGGCATCATGGCACACATTGACGCTGGTAAGACCACTACGACCGAACGTATTCTCTTCTATACAGGTAAAGTACACAAATTGGGCGAAGTGCATGATGGCGCTGCGACGATGGACTGGATGGTACAAGAACAGGAAAGAGGTATTACCATTACCTCGGCGGCCACTACATGTCAATGGCAGAGTCATCGTATTAACATCATTGACACACCAGGGCACGTGGACTTTACTGTTGAAGTGGAACGTTCTCTCAGGGTGCTTGACGGGTCGGTTGCTGTATTTTGTGCCAAGGGCGGGGTAGAGCCTCAGTCCGAGACGGTATGGCGTCAAGCCGATAAATACGGTGTTCCACGTATGGCCTATGTAAATAAAATGGATATCACCGGCGCTGATTTTTACCGGGTTGTCGACATGATGAAAACCCGGCTGGGCGCCAATGCCGTTCCTATTCAATTGCCCATCGGTTCGGAAGACACTTATAAGGGCCTCATCGACTTGGTTCACATGAAGGCTGTCATTTACACTGACGACCTGGGGAAAACCAGTTCAGAGACTGAAATTCCGGAAGATATGAAGGAACAGGCTGAACTGTATCGCCAGGGCCTGCTGGATGCTGTGGCTGAAAGCGACGATGAGCTCATGATGAAATACCTCGAAGGTGAAGAACTGACCGTCGAAGAAATCCAAAAAGGAATCCGCAAGGCTACAATTGCCTGCAAAATGACTCCGGTCATCTGCGGTTCCTCCTATCGCAACAAAGGGGTGCAGCCCCTGCTGGACGCGGTTGTGGCTTATATGCCGGCGCCGACTGATATCGAAGCTATTAAGGGCGTCAATCCTGACAACGGCGAAGAAGACAGCCGCCATTCCGATGATAACTTGCCTTTCTCGGCTTTGGCCTTTAAAATCATGGCTGATCCCTATGTGGGCAAGCTGGCTTTCTTCCGGGTCTATTCCGGAACCTTAGCGTCCGGATCCTATGTGTATAACTCCACCAAAGGGAAAAAAGAGCGTATTGGCCGTATCCTGCAGATGCATGCCAATCACCGGGAAGAAATCGATATGATTTATACCGGTGATATTGCCGCTGCGGTAGGTCTGAAAGACACCACCACCGGCGACACTCTTTGTGATGAGAAACAGCCGATTATTCTTGAATCCATGGTGTTCCCGGATCCGGTTATCTCGGTAGCGGTAGAGCCTAAGACCAAAGCTGACCAGGAAAAAATGGGCACCGCGCTGGCCCGCTTAGCGGAAGAAGATCCTACTTTCAAAATGCATACCGACCAGGAAACCGGCCAAACCATTATCTCCGGCATGGGCGAACTTCATCTGGAGATCATTGTGGACCGGATGCTGCGGGAATTCAAAGTAGACTGCAATGTGGGCAAACCCCAGGTTGCTTACCGCGAAACCATTCGCAAACCCGTCAAGTCGGAAGGCAAATTCGTTCGCCAGTCCGGCGGCCGTGGCCAATATGGTCACTGCTGGCTGGAACTGACGCCTCAGGAACCCGGCCAGGGCTTTGTTTTTGAAAATAAAGTCGTGGGCGGCGCTATCCCGAAAGAATATATCAATCCGATCGAAGCCGGTGTTAAAGAAGCGATGGAAAACGGCGTAATGGCCGGTTATCCGATGGTAGACATCAAAGTTACCGTTTATGACGGTTCTTATCACGATGTTGACTCCTCGGAAATGGCATTTAAGATTGCCGGTTCCATGGGCTTTAAGGCAGGCGCCCAGAAAGCTAACCCGGCTCTGCTGGAACCGTACATGAAAGTAGAAGTGCTGGTGCCGGAAGAATACATGGGCGATGTGATCGGCGACCTGAACTCCCGCCGTGGACGGATCGAAGGCATGGAATCCCGGGCTGGCGTGCAGGCCATCAAGTCCTTTGTGCCGCTGTCTGAGATGTTCGGCTATTCCACCGACCTTCGTTCTAAAACTCAAGGCCGTGGTAACTACTCCATGGAGTTTGATCACTATGAAGAAGTGCCGAAAAATATTGCCGACACTATCGTGGCAAAAGTTAAAGGAACTTCCGCATAATCGGGCCTGTTGAAAAAGGCCATCAGATGAGAGTTCAATCAATTGTTAGCTTTAAGAAGTAAA
>NZ_AFGF01000070.1 GCF_000219125.1 Acetonema longum DSM 6540 | reverse complement strand
GATTCTCTTACTTGTTAACGGCGGTAACAACACCGGCGCCAACAGTACGGCCGCCTTCACGGATAGCGAAGCGCAAACCTTCTTCAATGGCGATCGGGGTGATCAGGGCGATGTCCATGCGAATGTTATCGCCGGGCATTACCATTTCTACGCCTTCCGGCAGAGTGACTACGCCGGTTACGTCGGTGGTCCGGAAGTAGAACTGGGGACGATAGCCGTTAAAGAACGGGGTGTGACGTCCTCCTTCTTCTTTGGACAGTACATATACTTCGGATTTGAATTCGGTATGGGGTTTAATGGAACCTGGCTTTGCCAGCACTTGACCCCGCTCGATTTCTTTACGTTCTACACCGCGCAGGAGAGCGCCGATATTGTCGCCGGCTACAGCGGAGTCCAGCAGTTTGCGGAACATTTCCACGCCGGTTACTACGGTGTTTTTGGGTTTGTCGCTCATGCCGACGATTTCTACGGTTTCGCCGACTTTGACTTGTCCACGCTCTACACGGCCGGTGGCTACAGTTCCGCGGCCGGTGATGGTGAATACGTCTTCTACCGGCATCAGGAAGGGTTTGTCAGTGGCCCGTTCCGGGGTGGGGATGTATTCGTCGACAGCGTCCATGAGTTCGAGGACTTTGCCGCACCATTTGCAGTCGCGTTTGCCGCAGCCGCATTCCAGGGCTTTCACAGCGGAGCCGGAGATGACGGGAATGTCGTCGCCGGGGAATTCGTAGCTGGAGAGCAGTTCACGCACTTCCATTTCTACCAGTTCCATCAGTTCGGCGTCATCTACCATGTCGGCTTTGTTCAGGAATACGACCATGGCCGGTACGCCTACCTGGCGGGACAGGAGGATGTGTTCACGGGTCTGAGGCATCGGGCCGTCAGCCGCGCTTACGACCAGGATGGCTCCGTCCATTTGGGCGGCGCCGGTGATCATGTTTTTAACATAGTCGGCGTGGCCCGGGCAGTCTACGTGTGCGTAGTGGCGTTTTTCGGTTTCATATTCCACGTGGGACGTGTTGATGGTTATGCCGCGTTCTTTTTCTTCCGGGGCCTTATCAATGGCGTCATAGGCCAGAAATTCGGCGCCGCCTGCTTTCGACAGAACCAGGGTGATGGCCGCCGTCAGAGAGGTCTTGCCATGGTCTACGTGACCGATCGTCCCGATATTTACGTGGGGTTTGGTCCTTTCAAACTTTTTCTTTGCCATTTGTTTTCTTGCCTCCTAAA
>NZ_AFGF01000069.1 GCF_000219125.1 Acetonema longum DSM 6540 | reverse complement strand
TGCAGGCATTGCTCTTACCTAACATCTGGGCCTTTTTGAACGGTCCCGGATTCGAGGTTATAGCCTATTTGTCATTTGACAAATATAGGACTGTAATGCTATTGGAAAAATCTAAAGTTGTGGTATACTGTAGGTAAGAAATGATATTTTGTTGCTATTATCACCTCTCACTTTTGTAATTGCCCGATTAAAAGGTTTCCTTATTCGGCAGGGGGAATCGCTATGCAAAAGGCGGCACTCATTGGAATCGTCAGCACTACGCTGATTGCGGTACCTGTCAGCGCTGCACCGATCACTGAACTCAACCAGGGAGAAAGCGCCATTGGCTACATGTACCAGAACCCCTCCTTTAAGATTGATTCACGGGATTTTGGCACAATGGATACGCATGGCTTTTATCTGGAAAGTAAAGTAGGTCGAAATCTGATCGTGGGTTTAGAAAAAAATGACGGAAGAGTGAACTGGCGCAGTGGCGCAGAGACTCTCCAGCATGATAATACATATACCGATGTGTATCTGCAGTCCAAAGTGGGCGGTAATGTCCGTCTGATCCTGGGCAACCGCTTTTATGACGGCAGCAGTCTGGATTATAACTTAAGCAGCGTGTCTTCCAGTGAGACTAACAGCGGCAGCAAGGTTTACGTCGGTGTTGCCGTTAATGACCGGTTGGGCAGCGACGTGGACGGATATATGGCTTTTACTGCCAGCAGTTCCTTTACGGAAGTCCGTTTAGGCGCCAATTACCACCTGAGCAAAACGACCTTTATCAATTTGAACATTAAAGCTTATAACGACGATAGCATGAATACCTCCCTGGAATTGGACGGGGTGGGGATGGGATTGACTTATAAATTTTAATGAAGCGGCAGGCTTACTTACATATAAAGCAATAAAAAAACAGCTCGCTGGCTGTTTTTTTTTATTGCTTATTTTTATTTCATGTCCGCTAGCCGGAAATCATACACAATTAAAATAAAAATCGCCGAGATAATAGAAATCACCCATCCCCAAAACGGACTGAGATAGTGGATGCGGATGGTGGGGAACATGACGCAGTCGAATAGCACGGAGTGGATCCAGGACCATCCGTTGCCATAGGATATGCCTCCCGTGATTTTGGAGTCGATGAATTCCAGGGAGCCATAGATAAAGACCCACCACAATATATAGAAGAATTTCGGAAGAAGGCCGTTCCGGGGGAACTGGGACAGATAGATTAAAGTTGTGAGCGACAAGGCCAGATAGGTATTGACAAATTCTACAATGGTCTCGTTTTTTACAATGGCATCCTGGTTAAAAATCCAAAGGGGATGATTATAGGCCACATAGCCAAACGTTAAATTCACAACCATAACAAACAGCATGGAAGGGTAGTACTTTTCCCAGTGCCTCCAATCGCCCCATTTCAAGGCCGACAGGAAAAATCCCGTTACCATTATGATACGAAAGATGCTGAGAGTCCACATTGATCGTTCAGCCTCAATTCTCAGTTAAGTAAAATCAGTTCTATGGAACTATTTATTGATTTAGGATTGCCCGGAAGGAAGTGTTTTTATGAATTATCTTGAACGATGTGAACGACTGTTCTGTTAAATGTATACTTTCATGGAGAAATAAGGAGGGTTATGACGATATTTGGTATAATATAATATCAAAAGGTGTTCATCGGCGAATCATTAGGATACGAGAAAAGAGGTGGCAAGTGTGCGCCGGGAGCAATATCCCTATTTGCAGACCCATCGGATTAAAACTTATCCTATCTGTCAGGTGAGAGCGGGTATGCAGATTGGCAGGGCGGTAACCTCTCCCGATGGGGAAAGTGTACTGGCGGAAGGTGTGACCCTCACCCAGGGTATTTTGGAAGCTTTGACCATGTGGCAGATTGATTGTATTGAAATACTGGAACCAATACCAGTGGGAGAGCAAATCCGAACGGGCATCAAGCCGCCGAAAGAAATCCAGACGGCAGATGACTTTACCCAGATTTATGATGAGACAATAACGATCATGAACCGGTCTTTTTCCCTGATGCGCTATTTTAAGCAGGTGCCGGTCCAGGAACTGAAAGATTTGGCGAGGACCAATCTCTTTCCTCTGATACGGAATACCGGAATTGTCAATTTACTGTTCAATATGCAGCGGGTTGATGATTATACGTTTCACCATAGTGTCAATGTGGCGGCTGTGGCCGGACTTATCGGCAAATGGCTGAAATTGCCGGAAGGACAGCAAAATGAGCTCATTCAGGCAGGTCTTTTGCACGATATTGGCAAATCTCAGATACCTCTTGAGATTTTAAATAAACCGGGCAAACTGACAGAGCAGGAATTTAGAGAAATGCAGAGACATTCTGAGTACGGCTATGCAATGATAAAAGACTCGGAAGAAGTTTCAACGGCGGTGAAACAAGCGGTTTGGCAGCATCATGAAAGAATGGACGGCACAGGCTATCCACTGGGGACCGGCGGTGAAAAAATCGGTCTGTTTGGCCGCATCATTGCAGTGGCTGATCTCTATGACGCTTTGACATCAGACCGGGTGTATCGCCGGAGAATGACTCCTTTTGAAGCCATGGACCTGTTGATGCAGGAACGGTTCAATAAGGTGGACACACATATTTGTACCGTGTTTTTGGATCAAATGCGCAATTTTTTTATAGGAAATCAAGTGAAACTAACCGACGGCCGCGAAGCGGAAATTGTCTTTATGCCGCCGGAAGCCACCCGGCCGCTTGTCAAAACACAGGACGGGGCATTTATTGACCTGAGCCGGAGGCGAGAGTTGGATATTGTGGAATTGCTCGTATTTGCCAGCTAAAGGGGCGTTGAAAAGGGCCCACCTGCGTCACTTCAGCCTCCTGCGGGCGGGATCATTCAGAAACATCCCTTTTCGGTTTCGTATGCAGTAGTCTATTTTACTGTGACTCCACCGAAAAGAGATTTGTTTTCCTCCTGATCTCACGATGCTCCGCATCTTTCTAGTCTCGACGTACCCTGCGAACGTACAGTCTTACGCCCGTCCTCGTCGCGCTGTATCAGAATTTGTAACTTTTCGGGAGATAGGTAGTAGC
>NZ_AFGF01000068.1 GCF_000219125.1 Acetonema longum DSM 6540 | reverse complement strand
CCACAAATTCTGATACAGCGCCCCCGCAGGAGGCTGAAAGTGACGCAGATGAGCCCTTTTTCAACGGTCTCCTTGAATTTCCCCTTTTTTTCATAGGTAGCAAGGAATAGTTTAGTCAGGAGTAGAATTATATGGTAGTAAAAGAAAACACTGGCAAGGGGGATGATTGCTATGGCTCCTATCTCTGATGAGACCATGATGTTTCAGGTGGATGGCGCAGAAACCAACGAGGCGGCCAAAACGATCGTCATCGTGTACCAGGCGTTGAAGGAAAAAGGCTATAATCCCATCAGTCAGCTTGTGGGATATCTTTTATCCGGGGATCCTACCTATATCACAAGCTATAACAATGCCCGCACCCTGATTCGCAAACTGGAAAGAGATGAAATCCTGGAAGAATTGGTCCGTTTCTATATGCGAGAAAAATAACGGTGATACATATTTTGGAGGATCCATGCGCACACTAGCCCTTGATGTGGGAGAAAAGCGGATCGGCGTCGCGGTAAGTGATGCATTAGGGCTTACGGCCCAAGGTGTTGAAGTCATACAACGCAGCAGCCTGGAAAAAGACCTGATCAGGTTAGCGGAGTTAATCCGGCATTACCAGGCGGAAATCTTACTGCTTGGCTTTCCCAAAAACATGAACGGATCAGTGGGCGACCGGGGACGGTCGGTCCAGGAGTTTGCGGCCTTATTGCAGAAGCGCTTTCCGGCTATAAAGATACAGCTATGGGATGAAAGACTCTCAACAATTGCTGCCGAAAGGACTCTGCTGGAGGCAGATGTAAGCCGTGCCAAACGCCGGCAAGTGATTGATAAAATGGCTGCCGTCTTCATCCTGCAAGGGTATCTTGACAGCTTACCGCGCACTAAGCTTACATAAACTGTTCAACGGTCTCCTAGTGAATTCTTGCTTGACAGGACTGGTTTTCTCGTATAAAATGGCAATGAATGTATATAAAGATGAGGTGTGACAATTAATGGCCGATTTCGAAAAGGACGACCTGGATGAAATGGAAGACGATGTAGTTGTTGTAATAACTGACGAAGATGGTAACGAAAGTTATTATCGGGAAGAAATGATCATCCCGGTAGGCGAAAAGAAGTTCGCTATATTAGTCCCGATTGATACCGATGACTGCGACTGCTCCGATGATCATGATCGTAATTGTGAGTGTTGCGGCGATGACGGGGATGCTCTGATCGCCCGTATTGATACCGATGAGAACGGTGAAGAGATCTATATTGATCCTACAGATGAAGAATATGATGCAGTGCTTCGCGCCTATGAAGAATTACTGGACGAGGAAGAATAAAAGATTGAATTTGAACCCGGGCTCTGTCCCGGGTTTTTTGTGTTGGATTTTCCTGCTGGCAAAGGAAGAAGGATTTTGTCATATTAGAAAGAATTCTCATTATACAGCATATGGCCTGGCACATATCTATGTAGGTTGCTGCTGGCAGAAAGGTATAAAATTGCATTTTGGATAAAAGCTAATTATACCGTTTCCAGTCATGTGGCATTAGTAGTATGAGTCAGAGATTGATCAATGCTGGTTTCTATGATATTATAATATTTTAACCAGAATTTTTCACGAAAATCGCCACATTGAAAGGTGGTAGCAACATGTTGAAAAAGATAAAGAAACTTCGCTGGATTTTGGTCGGCCTGGCAATTTTGATTAGTATTTCAGGTTTTCTGCTGGGGACAGTCGCCTACGATTTAGCTCAGCCTGTCAGCACGATCATCGCCAATCCGATTATTGTAACGGTAAAACCGGGAATGTCCGCTCGCGACATAGGCGATATGCTCTATGCGAAGGGGCTGATAAAAAATGTTTTTCTCTTCCGGGTTGTAGCCAGAATCGAAGGAATGGAGAACTCACTGCAAGCGGCGGAATATGCTTTTACTCCCAACATGTCGGTGCAGCGTATGGTAAAGATGCTGGCTACAGGGGAAATCAGCTACCGGCAGTTTACCATCCCGGAGGGGTACACTATCAATCAAATTGCCACCCTTCTGGAGGAGAAACAGCTGGCCGATGCCGTCAAGTTTAAAGAATTGGCTAAAGACTTGGCACCCTACGAATATATCCAGCATAGGCCGGAGTTGGCCTTTCGGGTGGAAGGATTTGCTTTTCCCGATACCTATAAGGTAAAACAAGGGATTACAGAAGAACAATTGCTGCGGATGATGGTTTACCAGTTTAATGAACAGTTCACTCAGGCTATGCGTGACAAGGCGGCGCAAATGGGACTCTCTATTTACGAGGTGATTATCCTGGCCTCTTTGGTGGAAAAAGAGGCGCAAGTGGAGGCGGACCGCCCCATTATTGCAGGCGTATTCCTGAAACGTCTGAAAATGCATATGCCGCTGCAATCCTGCGCCACTATCCAATATATCCTGGGCTATCCCAAGCCTGAACTGACTATAGAAGATACCCAGCTTCCTTCCCCCTATAACACCTATCTTCATATGGGACTGCCTCCCGGACCTATTGCCAATCCCGGCATTGCAGCTATCCAGGCGGTCTTAAATCCGACCCAAACCGACTATCTGTATTTTGTGGCTGACAGTAGCGGCAGACATCATTTCAGTAAAACCTATACCGAACATTTAGCCGCTATAAGCAGGGTCAGCAACTGATCCTGCTTATAGCTGAGGCTCTTAATTATGAGGATTGCATACTATGACGGACATAGCTTCCCTTCTGACAAACATCCGGCGCTACGCTCAGGATACCCGGGTACCGATCCTGGCTGCCGCCTCGGAACAAGTCCTTATCGAAGTCATTCTTGCGCAAAAACCGGCCAGGATATTGGAAATCGGTACAGCCATAGGATATTCCGCCTTGCTGATGGCGGCCCATATGCCGGCATCAGGCCGGATTATTACGATAGAAAAGGATGCTGGCCGCATCATCCTGGCGCGACAGTTTATTCACCAGGCTGGCATAGATTATGAAAACAGGATTACCCTGGTCGAAGGCGATGCGGCGCAAATAATCCCGGGGATAGCAGGACCATTTGATTTAGTATTTATTGATGCGGCCAAGGCTCAATATTACAATTATCTGACGGCAGTGTTGACTCAGCTTTCTCCCCGGGCGGCGGTTGTGGCTGACAATGTTCTGTTTCGCGGCATAGTGCTTGACGGGCAGCCGCCCCGGCGGTTTCGCACTATTGCCACCAGGATGAAACAATATCTTGATTTTGTCAGTCGTGATCCCCGCTTTCAAACAGAAATCCGAGCAGCGGGAGACGGCCTGTCAATTTCCTATTATCAAGGGGATCTGGTATGAAAAAACCTGAACTGCTGGCGCCGGCCGGCAATCTGGAAAAACTTAAAATGGCTTTTCTCTATGGAGCGGATGCTGCCTATCTGGGGGGCAAAGCCTATGGCCTCAGAGCTTTCAATGACAATTTCTCGGAAGATGAAATCGCCGAAGCAGTGGCGTTTGCCCATAACCTAAACAAGAAAGTCTACGTTACGGTTAATATTTTTCCCCATAACGAAGATTTGGCCGGTCTGCCCGAATATATTCGGCAGCTGGACAGAATCGGCGTAGACGGTCTTATTATTGCCGATGCGGGCGTTTTTCGGATCGCTAGGGAAGCGGCGCCTGAACTTCCAATTCATGTTAGCACCCAGGCGAATAATACCAACTGGTCTTCCGTCTTATTCTGGCAGAACTTGGGAGTCCGCCGGGTGGTATTGGCCAGAGAACTGTCCCTGGAGGAAATTCGTGAAATTCGTTCTCACGTGCAGCTGGAACTGGAAGCTTTTGTCCATGGCGCCATGTGCATTTCCTATTCCGGCCGCTGTCTCATGAGCAATTATTTTACCGGCAGAGACGCCAACCGGGGTGAATGTACCCAGTCTTGCCGCTGGAAATATCATTTGATGGAGGAAACCCGTCCCGGTGAATTTTATCCGGTACTGGAAGATGAACGGGGGACCTATATCTTTAATTCAAAGGATTTGTGCCTGTTGCCGCATATCCCTGATCTGGTGAATAGCGGTCTCAACAGTTTTAAAGTCGAAGGGCGCATGAAAAGCGTTCATTATGTAGCCACGGTGGTGAAAGTCTATCGGGAAGCCATTGACAGTTTTCTGCAGGATCCGGCTCACTACACTGTCAGGCCAGAGTGGCTGGCCGAACTTCAGAAGATTTCCCACCGGGACTATACCACCGGATTCGTTTTTGGTAAAACCACTCACCAGGATCAGATATACTGGTCAAAAAGTTATTTGCAAACCCATGATTTTATCGGTCTGGTGAGAGAATATGATGCCGCACGGGGCTGGGCGGTTGTGGAACAGCGCAACAATATGAAGATCGGCGAAGAAATTGAAATAGTGCAGCCGGGAAAACCGCCATTTGTGCAGACTCTTTCAGCTATGACCGATCAGGCGGGAAATTCGATTGCGGTAGCGCCCCATCCTCAGCAAATCGTCATGCTGCCGGTTTCTCAACCCATCGTTCCTTATGCCATGCTGCGGCGAAAGGTGGTGAAACCCAGCGATGAGTAATTCGGCGGGAACAGTATTGGCGCGTCTGGAGCCAAGGCATATCACCTATTTGAGCCGGATTATGGAGGGGTATGAATATTTTGGCGTAGTGACCACAGTGGACCGCGCCGCCGGATTGGTAAAAATCCGGGCCACTCCTGATACTGCCGGGGATGTCAGGCGTATTTTAGTCAGCCTGCCCATTCATGTTGAGCTTTGCAGCGGACAGTCTGAAACGGAATAAAGCCGTCAATGGATTAGATTAGGGTCTATCAAAAAATGCCATACTATCATCTATGAGGTGATAGTATGGCATTTCATGTTAACCGTATTTATCATTTGGTCTGGATTTTTCTTTTCTCTGTAATATTGCTGATCGGACGATTATTTTATCTTCAGATTCTAGAGAGCGATCAGCTCAGCATCAGCGCCTTAAAAGGCCGCATACTAGAAGTGCCGCTTGCTCCGCCCCGGGGCGATATTCTGGACCGATACGGTCTGTCCATGACCAACATCATTCCAGAGACCCGGCTGATTATTTTTCCGGCTCAGTTGATTGATTCTCCCCGCGTACTAGCTGACTTAATCCCTATTATCGGCGCTAAAGAGGTTGCAATTATTGCTCGTTTGGCCCAGAATACCGGACAGCCTTTTTCCTGGAGAATTCCCGATGACCCGGCGGTGATCCGGCAATTGCAGGCAAAGAACATTCCGGGGGTCGTTCTGACCCGCATTAATGCCAGATATAGCAATTTGGCGTCCCATGTTATTGGTTATATGAATGCCGCAGACAATCAGGGAGTCAGCGGCATCGAGCAGGCTTATGATCATGTTCTGCGCGGTTTGCAGGCTTCCTATGTGGCGGCGATGATTGACGCCAGCCAAAAGCCCATACCCGGTCTTGGTTTCCGCAAAGTAGGGCCAGCGGCCAGCGCAGATTCCGGTCAGGTAGTACTCACCCTTGACCGGAGCATACAGTCAGTTGTGGAAAGGGTACTGGACCGGCACATGGAAAAAGGTTCAGTAGTGATTCTTGACCCTCGTTCCGGCGAAGTATTGGCCATGGCATCCCGTCCGAATTTTCGCGCCGAACAGTTAAGCGAATATTTAAATCTGACTGCCGCTCCTCTGATCAACCGGGCGGTTATGGGTTATCAGCCCGGTTCGGTATTTAAACTGGTGATTGCCGCCGCTGCCTTGGAAGAAAAAGTGGTTCAGCCCAATCAGATGTTTTTTGATGCCGGCTATATCGACGTAAATAATATTCGTTTTCAAGGCTGGGATTATGAGAAGGGAAGCAGAGGGCAGATTACATTTACCCAAGCTCTGGCCTATTCCAGCAATCCAGTGTTTATTCAGGTGGGGCTAACCCTGGGCGCGGAAAAAGTCATTACCTATGCGCAAAAATTCGGCTTCGGGCAGTCGGTCGGTTTGGCGATTAAAGACGAAGTTGGCGGCAATTTGCCCAATCCGGGGCAGGTTTATGCCGGCGATTTGGCTAATTTAAGCATTGGGCAAGGCATGCTGGAAGTGACACCGATCCAGGTTGCCTCCCTGGTGGCGACTCTGATTAATGACGGGATCAAAGTACAGCCTCGATTGGTTAAAAAGGTAGTGGAACCGGGCGGCAGGCTGCAGGAGATGCCTGCCGCCCGGGCTGGGGTCAGAGTGGTTTCCGCCAGGACAGCTTCAGCCTTACGGGAAATGATGAAAGCAGTAACATCCTATGGCACCGGCGTGGCGGCACAAGTCGATCGCTACGGTTCTGCCGGCAAAACCGGCTCTGCAGAAACCGGTAAGACGGGCGTCAGCGGGAAAAGCATCAACCATGCCTGGTTTGCCGGCTATGCGCCGTTAAATAATCCCCGCTATGTGGCGGTGGTTTTCATCGAGGAAGGGATGTCCGGTAGCGATGTGGCAGCGCCGATTTTTCGTGAAATCATGGAAAATCTCTTGCAGTAATAGTTCAATCAATATTATAATTTATTTCATGTGATGGCAGGATAATCTAGCTCTTAGAGCTAATAGTCTAAAAATGGTCATCAGGTCATCGCAGGCAGAGTTTGGAGGAATGTGACATGTCGGCACGATTGCAGCGACTTAGAGCTGAGTTACCGGCGCATGGATTAGACGGAGTCATCATCAGTAAACCGGAGAATCGCCGTTATTTCAGCGGATTTACCGGGTCGGCGGGGATGCTCTGGATCAGCGGCTGCGACGCCAAACTCCTTACGGATTTCCGCTATATTGAACAGGCGACGGCACAGGCGCCGGGTTATGAAATTCGGCGGCACGGCAGCAGTATCTATGCCGCTCTGGATGAGGTTATTAAAACCGGGAAGCATGTTCGCGTCGGATTTGAGAGCGATGCGGTAACTGTAGACATATTTCAGCAGTTATGCAAGTCAGTCCCGGATGTTCAATTTACATCTCTTAAGCTGGATCATCTGCGGCAGCAAAAGGATGAGGCGGAACTGGCCTGTATCCGGGAAGCGGTTCGCATTGCCGACAAAGCCTTTACTCAGGTTCTTACATATATTCATTCCGGCATGCGGGAGTATGATGTGGCCGTGGAGCTGGAATATATCATGCGTAAACTGGGCAGTGAAAAACCGGCATTTGATACGATTGTAGCTTCCGGCAAGCGAGGCGCTCTGCCTCATGGGCAGCCTTCGGACAAGGTCCTGTCGGCTGGCGATATGATTACCATGGATTTTGGGGCGGTCTATCAGGGCTATCATTCGGATATGACCCGGACGGTTGTTCTGGGGAAAGCTTCCGCGAGGCAAAAAGAGATTTATGAAACAGTGCTGGCAGCCCAATTGACGGGCGTAGCTTCTGTGAGACCCGGCCGTTCAGGCAAAGAGGTGGATGCTCAATCGCGTCGGGTAATCGAACAGGCCGGATTTGGCGACTATTTCGGACATGGACTGGGACACTCAGTAGGGCTTGTTATTCATGAAGAACCCCGTCTGTCTCCTTATTCTGAGTCCATACTGCGGGAGAATACAGTCGTAACGGTTGAACCGGGCATTTATATCCCTGACTGGGGTGGCGTTCGCATCGAGGATATGGTAGTAGTTACCCCTGCCGGCTGTGAGATTCTTACCGCCAGCAGTAAACAACTTATAGAATTAGACGTTTGATAGGAGGATTTCAATGATATCGACCAATGATTTTCGCACCGGTGTTACGATTGAAATGGATGGGGATGTTTGGCAGGTTGTAGACTTCCAACATGTAAAACCGGGAAAAGGGGCGGCTTTTGTCCGGGCCAAAATGAAAAATGCCCGTACCGGCGCTGTGGTGGAGCGTACCTTCAATGCCGGTGAAAAACTGCCGAAAGCCCATGTTGACCGGCGCGAAATGCAGTTTTTATACTTAAGCGATGACATGTATCATTTTATGGACAATGAAAACTATGAGCAGATTGCTTTGACGGAGGAACAATTAGGCGATACCCGCCAATTTTTAAAAGAAAACATGAATATCGGCGTTATGCTTTTCCAGGGTTCGATCATGGGCGTGGAATTGCCTTATTCCGTAGAACTGCGGGTAGTGGAAACAGACCCCGGCATCCGCGGCGATACAGCTACAGGCGGCACCAAGCCGGCCAAACTGGAAACCGGCTATGTGGTTAAGGTCCCCCTGTTCATTGAAGTAGGCGACGTACTGCGTATCGACACCAGAAGCGGCGATTATGTAGAACGGGCTTAAGCAAACAAAATTTACGGCCTCGAATTTGAGACGTTCCAAAAGGTTCAGATGCTAGGTACGAGAGATGCTCTGCGTCTCCGTACAGTGAAGAACTCAAGGACTTTTCGGCTTATGGGAGGTTATCACTGTTGCCGCTCTCCCCAAAAGTCCTGTATTCTGATACAGCGCGACGAGGACGGGCGTGAGACTGTACGTTTGCAGGGTACGTCGATACTAGAAAGATGCGGAGCATCGTGAGAACAGGAAGAAAGCAAGTCGCTTTTCAACGCAGTCACAGCAAAAATATCGATTGCCTAGAATCCGAAAAGAGACGCCTTCTGACTGAGCCCGCCCGCAGGAGGCTGAAGTGACGCAGATGAGCCTTTTTCAACGGTCTCCTCCCTCCTGTAATTTTTTCTATACTTTTTGGGCAAAATAGCAGTAGTATAGAGAACATACAGGGGGGGTTTTACTGCCATGGGAAACGTAAAGGAAAAGGTAGCGTATTTGCAGGGGCTGACCAAAGGATTGAATGTCAGCGGTGAATCATCCGAAGGCAAAATTCTGTTAAATATGATTGATGTCTTGGAATCTTTGGCTCAGGAGATTCACTTGCTTTCTCACGATCATCAGGAACTGCAGGATTATGTGGAAACCATTGATGAGGACCTGCATGACCTGGAAGAGACAGTCTACGAAGACGAGCCGGCCGATGAGCCCATTGTGGAAGTCGAGTGTCCCCGTTGTCATGAAACCGTGACTTTTGGCGCCGATAACCTGGAAGATGAGGATGTCATTGAGATCACCTGCCCCACCTGCGGTGAAGTCGTCTACGAGAATACCTATGACACCGATGCTGATGATCTAATTGCTGTGGAGTCAAAACCACGGAACATCAATGCCGGTATCTAGCGACTAAAAGTATTTATCCTTAACATCCCGTTTCGCGGGATGTTTTTACTTTTTTAGACAGAAAAGACTCTGCAAAGCCGCTTTTCTCCTGTCATGAATAATCCGGTTTAATGTCCAAAGCGAGCAGTCGCTGGTACTGCTCCTGGTCCACTACGATTTTGTTGCGCTCCAGGCTGATATAACCCTGCTCGGCCAGCCGCTTGACGCAACGGTTGACGGTTTTTGTGCAAAAGCCGATTTCATCGGCAATTTGCTGGCGGGTTGAGGACAGACAAAGACTGGAATCCAAATTTTGCTGCTGGTAACAGGCAATCAGGTGCAGGGCAAAACGATCGATAGAATCTAAAAATAAAAAACTGCGGTTGGCCTTTAACTGAGCAAAGAGTTTTTCCGCCAGTAAACTGCAGACAGTCAGGGAATCGCTCGGACATTGGCGCAGCCAATCTAAAAACGTCTCTTTGGGCAGACAGAAGGCTTTGCAGGTTGTTTGAGCTTTCACGGTAATAGCATAATGCCCGTCGCCGGTAATAGCCTCCAGTTCGCCAACCATATCGAAAGCGGTGAATTTACTGAATGAATAATGGATGCCGGAGGGAAATTCGGCAAGGGCCTCCATTTGTCCGCTGACCACCAGATAAACCAGTGTGCTGGGGTCGTGGCCCTTGACGATAGGGGTATCCTTTCGCAGTGTCACCCAGACGGCGGCATCGCCGCAAACTTTGAGCATATTTTGCAGCAATTGCCTGATCGGGACAGGCAGGTCCGATTCATACTGAAACAGGGGATCGTTCGATGCCGTCATGGGCAATCCTCCTTAATCAGGAAATGTATGTATTTCTTTTTCCATACAAGGAGACATATGTCCTATCATTATTTGGCTATTCATAATAGAATTTTAGTAAAAGCTCCTGTTTCAT
>NZ_AFGF01000067.1 GCF_000219125.1 Acetonema longum DSM 6540 | reverse complement strand
TTGCTTTTGGATTTACGAATGGTATGTTGGGTGTGTCACTTGTCGTCTTATTCACATAAGATATAGCAGGTCAATATGGAAGGAGGCTATGATGCGGTGAACAAACCGAAAAAAAGTGACAAATGGCCGGAATTTACCGCCGTAATGAAAGATATGGATCATCATAAGAAGCACATGTCCGGAATGGGGAAAAAAACAATGCCCCACCCCGATATGGGTATGGAGCCGTGTTTGGATGAGATGTCGGAAGGTATGCACCACGGCTCTATGCATGCTGTCACGGATGAAGCCCATATTCCCTCACCTGTCCTGCTGGCTCATGCCTATGTACCCTGGCAGTGCTACACCAAGGCCTTCAGTCCGCAGGAAGCCTTAAAAAAAGGTACCCTGTTTCCGGAATTATATGGGCCCTATCAGCCCCCTCTGTGAGGTGAAACGCATGAAGTGTGAACATGAACAACAGGCGGCCATGCTCAAGAAGATACAGGAAATACAGTTTGTCGCTGTGGAACTCAACCTTTATCTGGATACCCATCCCTGTGACGAAGAAGCCCTCCGGGATTATCAGTGCGCCGTAGAAAGACTGCAAGAGCTTATCTGCGAGTATGAACAAGTATACGGTCCGATCTTGAATTTCGGCCACGGCGGCTGCTGCAACGCCGGTAAGGGGTGGCAGTGGGCCAGTGGCCCTTGGCCCTGGGAACTGTAGGGGGCT
>NZ_AFGF01000066.1 GCF_000219125.1 Acetonema longum DSM 6540 | reverse complement strand
GTCTTCTGGAAAGTGGACTAAGGCAGTTTTTTATAATTTTTCAATAATTTTCCAGGAAAATTTGCCCAAATGTTTTTGTCAACTGTTTTAGTTGTATGAAGGGAAAATGTGGAGAGTAAATTTGCGGACACAAATAAATAGGACGAACCGTGCATTCGCATAGGTCTCTCTTTGCTGAAGGGGGGTGATATGGTGGAATGCCAGGAGCGTTTTGATAGTTTTTGTAAAAGCGTCTTACGGAACCATGCTCGCAATTACGATCAGGTGCTACGTCGCCGCAGAGAACGAGAATGTTTTTCGGAAGATATTTGCGAAGACAAAAGATTTCAGCGTTTCTTTTCTGTTACTCCTTGTCAGGATACTTATGTGTTTCGTGTATTGGATATAGATGTGAGCGTAGAAGACATACTTCTTGGCGCAGCTTTACAAGAATTATCCGAGGAACGAAGGGCCATTGTTTTACTGTCGTACTTTTTGGATATGACGGACAGCGAGATTGGTGCGTGCTTGCATCTTATCCGCCGAACCGTGTCATATCGCAGAGGTACTACACTAAAGCAACTAAAGAAGTACTTGGGGGATTTTGCAGATGAAGAAAAAACAAAACGCTAAATTGAGAAAGCCTAACCGAAAGCGCTCATTAATTCCGCACGAAGTTATTTTAGCTGCTATACGGGGAGAAGAACCTGCGCTAAGGCAGGTATTATCGCACTATGAACGCTATATAACACGGCTGGCATCCAAAGAGTTATATGACCGGTACGGAAATTTATATTTCCTTGTGGATTATGAACTGAAAACGGAACTTCAGAACAAGCTTATCGCGGGAATCTTAAAATTTCGTATCATGTAACAGAAGAATGTTCTTTGAAAAAGAAAGTGCAAAAGCACAGTATAAACTTTGCGGATACAAGATAATGAAACTCCCGTATAGCTCTCGTCCGAACAGAGAAAAACTGTCGCAGGCAAAGGTACGGCTGCATAGAGGTGCAGGGGTGAAATTCCCGTGGGTATAGATACCGTCCGCAAAGTTTTTCTTTTTATTCCAGTGAGGGGAGAGGGGTTTATGGATAATAAGGCATTAAAAATAAAAGTCATAACAAATACTCCGTCGGAACAAGCACTACGGAGTTTTCGAAGAAAGTTATTTGAAATCCAGAGTAAGAAAAACATGCTTTCTTGTCCTGGCATGAAGAAAGCATGAGCGTTAATCCTTACTCGTTTGGGTATCAGTTTGTATTTTTCGTTTTTTGACGACTTCTAGGCCTAAACGAATTAGTTCGGTAGTTGCTTCCGAGCGCGTTTGATAGCGTTTTTCAAAACGAAAATCTTCTATTTCCCTAAACATATTTTCGTCTACGGAAACCATGAAGCGTGGTTTTGTTGTTGCCATTACTATCACCCCACTTATCAAGATTATAGCAAGGTTGATGCACTGATGTAAAGAAATACTCTTGACAGGTGTATCACTGATGATCTATACTAAAAACAGATACAGTGATACACTGATTCACCAACTTTTAACCATAGGTGGTGAATATCCGATGATCTTAGAAAACCGAAGATATGATATTTGCTATGTTGCAAACTATCTTAGAAAGTCTCGTGCTGAAAGCATGGAAGATCTGGAAAAGCATCGGATGATACTCACCGAATTGTGTATTAAAAACGGTTTTAAATACGTTGAATATATAGAAGTTGGGACCTCAGATAGTATTGATATGCGTCCTAAGATCTCCAAGCTTTTAAAAGAGGTTGAAGACGGGATATATGACGCTGTTTGTGTTGTTGAATACGATAGGCTGGGGCGCGGCGACCTTGGAGAACAAGATCGGATTAAAAAAGCATTTCAAAAGTCAGAAACGCTTATTATTACGCCTGATAAGATTTATGATCTTAATAACGATATAGATGATACATATGCTGACCTAAAAGGTTTTTTTGCCAGGCAAGAATACAAAATGATTACTAAGCGTTTACGGCAGGGGAAGGTCGTCGGTGCCAGGCGTGGTGATTGGACAAATGGCATACCTGCATTCCCTTATGTATATCAGCGTTATCGTGATAAGTATAATGAAAAAGGCCTTGTTGTTAATGATGAAAGATTACCCATATATCGTGAAATGATAGAAAAAGCATTATCGGGAATTTCAACTCAGAAAATAGCTGAAAGCCTGAATCAAAGAGGGATTTTTACCCGAAGGGGTAATTATTGGAGTGCTATTACTATATATAGGCTTTTAGTTGATGAAACACATCTAGGACAGATTATTAGCAACAAGACAAGAGGTAGTGGACACAAACATAAACGCCCTAATGCTAAAAATTATGAAGCGATCCCTAAAAGTGAATGGACTATTGTTGAGAATTGCCATGAAGCTGTGAAAACTAAAGAAGAACATGATCGTATTGTTGCCGTCCTAAGCAGCAGAAAAAAGATTCCCACAAGAAGCCGGAAGCAATCCCATGTATTCACGGGGCTTGTCAAGTGCGCTAAATGTGGACATATCCTCACTCTCCATTTAGTTGATGGCAATGCATATGTTAGACCCTGTTGGTACACAGACCCCCTGGGGAATAAATGTAAAAACAGCGGCATTTTGTCAGATGCTTTGGAAGAAATTGTTTTGAAGGAGATATCAAAGTATCAGAGCGAAATTATAAATAGCAGTGAACCTGTAGACTCCCAACAGTCCGATCGTATTAAAGTAGAAATCAGCGAACTTGAAAACCTGCTTCAAAAATATAAAAAAGCACTGGAAACAGTTAATGATGCTTATGAACTTGGAGATTATAATCGTGAAGAATGGCAAACAAGAAAAAGAAAATGGCAAAAGCTTATTGGTCAAACCGAAAATGAATTATACGAAATGGGGAAAATTTACCAATCCGATCGAAGTGTAACCGATGAGGAACGTAAGCAAAACCTGATAATTTTTCTTAAAAATATCAGGACAATGACCGATCATGTGCAGCGTAACGACCTATATAAGACCGTTATTGAAAGCATTGTTTACCTGCGTGAGGGAAACACTATCGATGTAAAAATAGATTTCAAATAAGGAGAGGGGGTGGTCGTGCATGTTATTAGATAAAATACCCAATAGATTGGTAAACGAGAAATCGCCTTATCTGCTGCAACACGCTTATAATCCTGTGGATTGGTACCCGTGGGGCTCAGATGCCTTTGCAAGAGCAAAGGCCGAGGATAAGCCGATATTCCTCTCTGTTGGGTATAGCTGACGACTTGCATTGATGAACTTGCCATTGGTGCCATGTTATGGAGCGGGAGTCCTTTGAGGATCAGGAAGTAGCGGATTTGCTCAATCAGGATTACATCGCCATCAAAGTCGACCGGGAAGAGCGTCCTGATGTAGACCATATATACATGCAAGTGTGCCAAGCCCTGACCGGGCAAGGCGGATGGCCGCTGACGATTATGATGACGCCGGATAAAAGCCCCTTTTTTGCCGGGACTTATTTTCCCAAGAATAGTAAATGGGGCAGGCCGGGATTAATGGCAATTCTGACGGCTCTGAGCCAGCAGTGGCGGCAGCAGCGGGATAGCCTGAATGATTATGCTGAGGAGATTCTAAAGTCAATCGACGCACGGGAACCCGGATCGCCCTACAGTCTGCTGAGTGAAGAGCAGGTTCATGCGGCTTTTCATGGACTAGCCCGTTATTTTGACAGTGAGTATGGGGGATTCAGCTCGGCTCCTAAGTTTCCGACTCCTCACAATCTGTTGTTTTTGATGCGGTATTGGCGGCATACCGGTGAAGCAAAAGCCATGGACATGGTGGAAAAAACTCTGCAGTCCATGCGACGGGGCGGGATTTATGATCATCTGGGTTTTGGCTTTGCCCGCTATTCGGTAGATCATCAGTGGCTGGTGCCGCATTTTGAAAAAATGCTCTACGATAATGCCTTGTTATGCTATATCTACGCCGAAGCGTTTCAGGCCACCGGCAACAAAGAATACGCCCAAGTGGCCGAGGAGATCATCGCTTATGTCCAGCGGGACATGACCGGTCCGGCGGGAGGGTTTTATTCGGCGGAAGACGCCGATTCCGAAGGCGAAGAAGGCAAGTTTTATCTCTGGACGAAAGAAGAAATCCTGCGTGCCTTGGGGTGGACCCAGGGGACGATCTTTGCCGATTATTACCATGTGACGGCGGAAGGAAATTTTGATGCTGGCAGCAGCATTTTGCACACCATCGGGCGAGAGCCTGGCGAATACGCCGCGAAAGTCGGCATGAAACCGGATGAGTTCCAAGCCATGCTGCAGGATGGACGGGAAAAGCTTCGTGAACTGCGGAATCAGAGGGTGCATCCCTTTAAGGATGACAAAGTTCTCACTTCCTGGAACGCATTGATGATCGCTGCTTTGGCCAAGGCAGCGCGGGTCCTGGATAAACCGCAGTACCTGTTCGCCGCCTCTCAGGCCCTAAATTTCATTGAGATTCATCTTACCAGACAGGACGGCAGGCTGCTGGCCCGGCACCGGGCCGGGGAATCCGCATATTTGGCTTATCTTGACGATTATGCCTATCTGCTCTGGGCGGTTATCGAACTCTATGAGACTACTTTGAGTGCCGCTTATCTGGAAATGGCCAAGGGGCTGGCCGGGAATATGGTGGAGCTGTTTTGGGACGAAAAACAAGGCGGTTTCTTTTTTACCGGATCGGATGCAGAAAAACTGATTAGCAGGCCAAAAGAAATTTATGACGGCGCCACTCCTTCCGGTAATTCGGCTGCGGCTTATGCCCTGCTGCGGCTGGCCCGGATTACCGAAGATGCGGATCTGCTGACGGTTGTGGAAAGATTGTTTGAATATTTTGCGGGGGAGGTCTCCCAGGCGCCGCGGGCTTTCACCTTTTTTCTGATGGCTTTTGACTATTATCTAATGCCGCCTCAAAATATCATCATCGCCGGGGTGAAGGACGATATCGCGACTGTGTCGCTTTTGAAACAGGCCCGCAAGTATTATATGCCGGAGGTTGTCCTGGTTCTGAACAGCCCGGACCAGGCCGAAACTTTACGGCATACAGCGCCTCATGTTACGGGCAGAGACCGGTTGGACGGATTGGCGACGGCGTATGTTTGCCATAAATTTTCCTGTCAGCGGCCGGTTACCAGTGTGAGAGATTTAGAACGGCTGCTGGCCGGCATTCACACATAATACCGCCTGGTGGAAAGAGACCGGCAGGATTCTCCAGCTTGCAGGCGAATAGCCATAGTATATGTAGTAAATGGCTTGCTGCGGTTGAAGGAGAGGTTTCTTGTGACGATACAATTGGAAGCTGCGCAAAAAATGCTGTTGGATATGGTACAAACGCTGGGAACCGAAGTATTGCCGCTGGCGCAGTGTTCACAAAGGGTTTTAGCGGAGACAGTTACAGCGGAGCTGAATTTTCCGCCCTTTGACCGGTCGCCTCTGGACGGATATGCTGTGATTGCGGCGGATGTGCAAGCGGCACGGCCGGATTCACCCGTCGTTTTGCGGCAAATCGATATGATTGCTGCGGGAAGCGTATCCCGCGCTGTCATAACCTCCGGCACGGCTTGCCGGATCATGACCGGTGCGCCCTTGCCATCCGGGGCTACCGGTGTCGTAAGGGTGGAAGACACGGACTTTGCTGATGGTATGGTGCGTATTTTTGCTGGCGGCGGGATCGATCAAAATATTTGCCGCGCCGGGGAAGAGATAGCCGCCGGCGAGGAAGTGATTCAGGCGGGTACGGTTATTAACGCCGGGGTCATGGGAATGCTGGCTGTTTTGGGGAAAGCCTGTCCGCTGGTTTATAAAAAGCCTAAAGTATCCTTGCTGGCAACCGGCAGTGAACTTGTATCGCCTGATATGCCTCTTGCGCCGGGCAAAATCCGCAACTCCAACAGTTATATGCTAAGCGGCCAGGTGGAGAATGCCGGGGGGCGGCCTGCTTTTTTAGGGCAAGCCCGGGATGAGGTGGAGGCGATTGCGAGTGTTATCGCCGCGGCTCCGGCATGTGACATGACGATTACAACCGGTGGTGCTTCGGTGGGCGACTATGACCTGATTGGCGAAGTGTTTGCCCGCTTAGGTATTGACATTTTGTTTGAAAAGGTCAGCATCAAGCCAGGCATGCCTGTTTTGGCCGGGGTGAAGTCCGGAAAAATGTTTATCGGATTATCCGGCAATCCGGCTGCGGCCAGCATTTCTTTTGAAACCTTAATCCGCCCGGTTCTTTTAAAGATGGGGGGGAGGCAGCGCTGGCAGCGTCCTAAGATTCGGGCCACTTTGGCCCGGGATTTTTGCAAAAGCAGTGAGGCCCGGCGTTTTGTCTGGGCTTACTGGTGGCAGGACGGCAAGGCGATGCTGGTGGAACCTTTACATTACCAGGGAAATGGCATGCTGAAATCCGCCATGGGGGCTAACTGCCTCATTGTGATTCCGACAGGTACTCCTCCCTTAGCATCCGGCAGTGAAGTGGATATCGAACTGTTGGCGGAAGGGGTTGTGCGTTAGGCATATCGGCAGATAAAAAAAGAGCGGGTCGCCGCTCTTTTTTGGCTGCTATGCTGTATTTTTTATCTGCTGTCTTGAATCCGGAACAGGCTTCAGCGTTTCTCCATATAGTCTTCATTCCATTCGACTGACGCATTAAGCAGTTTTAGTACCCGCATTTCCGGCGTATCCTGGATGATCTTCAGCAGTGAGTCTTTAAACTCAGGCTCCTGCAGCATATTTAGAATAGCCGGGCGCATTTCCGGCGACTGAATATTCTCGGCCAGGGTTTTCTTCATTTCCGGTGATCGCATCATTTCCGCCAAACTGGCTTTGCCCTCCGGCGATTTTAAATAGCGCAGTATCTGGCTGCGCAGGATGGTCTGTACTTCGGGATTATGAATGCTGGTTTCCACAATTGAGGTAATTGCCGACTGATCGTTGATTTGTCGGGAATTCACCAGATTGAGCTGTAACTGATAAGACAGGAAATACCAACCGACAACGCTGATGACAGCGCCGACGGATAATCCTCCTACAATCCAGGTAGATAAACGTTTAACCAATGAAATCATCCCTCCGCATGTTCGGTGGTTTACCTGCTTATGATTTCCTCGCGGCGCAAGACTTATACCCGCAATTATATTGATGATAAACTGTTAACATTTTATTTTTTATCACTTTCGGAGGAAATATGTCAAATCAGGGAGGATATAGCAAGGTTTTGGAGAATTTTAGAATAGAAATAGTATATGCTCCTGTTTTGGCAAATAGCGTCAAAAATCTCAGCTGCTTGGGACATTGTGCCTATGGGTTTTACCGGCAATTCTGCTATACTTAAGAATAGAATTGAGTGGACCGGTAAGCGATGGAATAGTCCCACATTATTAGATGCAAAATCTAGGGGGTTTATAGCTTGGAAAAGTCAACACTAATCGGCGTAATCGTTGGAGTAGGGGCAGTTGGTACCGGGATGGTACTAAAGGGAGCGAGCTTGTCCGCCTTAAATAACCCGGCTGCTTTTTTAATTATTATTGCAGGGACAGTCGCTTGTATATTAAATGCATTCCCTATGCAACAAGTCATGAAATTCCCAGTGCTAATGAAGCAATTATTCAGGGATCAGCAACTGGTTCCCAAGACACAATTACTGCCTTTGTTTGTTGAATTGTCGCAAACAGCTCGCCGTGAAGGAATCCTGGCTTTGGAAGGCCGCCTGAATGAGGTGGAAGATACTTTCTTAAAAAATGGTTTGAGCATGGTCATTGACGGTATGGATCCGGAATTTGTCCATGATGTTCTGGATGCCGAAGTACAGGCTATGGAAGAACGGCACCGACTGGGAGCGTTGATATTTTCTCAGGCCGGTTCTTACGCTCCGACCCTGGGGGTTTTGGGCGCGGTTGTCGGCTTGATTGCCGCTTTGGGCAGCCTGGATAATATCGAAGTACTGGGGCACTCCATTGCCGCAGCCTTTGTTGCTACTTTGCTCGGTATTTTTACCGGTTACGTATTATGGAATCCCTTCGCCAATAAACTCAAAATGATGTCGAAACGGGAAGCGGAAATCAAGCGGATGATGATTGAGGGGATTTTATCACTGCAGGCAGGCGATTCACCGATGGCTATTGAGGCGAAATTGCTGGTATTCATTCCTCAGGCGGATCGCAGTGCTTTGAAGCGGAAAGCGGAGTGATGAGATGGCCAGAAAAAAACATGTTGAACCCCATGAAGAGCATGCGGATGAGTCTTGGCTGATCCCTTACGCCGATATTATGACTCTGCTGCTGGCATTGTTTATCGTTTTATATTCTTCCTCACAGATTGATCAGAAAAAATTGGACGCTATCAGTCAATCGTTGGGTATGGCGTTCGGCGGCAATAATTCTATTTTTGAACATACCCGGACCGGGCCCCAAATTATTCCCGGCATGCCTGCCCCCAGTAAAATCGAAAGCCTGGCTCCTCTGGGCGGCGATGCCAAAGAACGGTTGTATATGCGGGAAACTGTGCAGCTGTTAGAACTGAAGCAGAATCTGGATCAGTATATTACGGAAAATAACCTGAGTGAAGATTTGAAAACCATGTTAACCGGGGATGGGTTGATGCTGCGCATTCGCGATACGGCTTTGTTTCCGTCAGGCAGTGCCGATCTTCGGCCGGAAGCACGGCGGCTGGGCGCTGAGATTGCTAAAATGCTAGTGGCGCTGCCCCAAAAAGTGACGATTGCCGGACACACTGATACGATCCCCATTAATACCCGGGAATTTCCTTCCAACTGGGAATTGAGCTCCAAACGTGCTCTGAATTTCATGCGCCATATTCTATCCCAGCAGGCGAAACTGGAGCCTGCCCGCTTCAACGCCACCGGTTATGGCGAGTACCGTCCCGAATCCAATAATTCGACAGCGGAAGGCCGGGCCAGAAACCGGCGTGTGGAAATATTGATTATGCGCCAGTATAAACAACCGTAGGAAATAGTTGGACGATACTAGAGAGAACCTTGCGGCACGCAAGGTTCTCTCTAGTTTTTTTACAGAAAGAAGCTCTGCAAAGCAGACTTTTTTGTCGCGGCTTTGCGACAAGGGGATTTGCCACGAGTGCCGAAATAGATTATGATTAAGGAAATAAAGATATTTCTAGGGGTTTGAGGTGAAAATGTGATCCTGGGGATCGGAATTGATATAGTGGAAGTTGACCGGATGGATTCAGCCATCCGGCGGGACGCTTTTGTGAAACGGATTTTTACGGAACAGGAACAAAGGTATTGCGAAGGCCGGGGAGTTCAGAAGGCGGCTTCCTACGCAGCCCGTTTTGCTGCTAAGGAGGCGGTGCTCAAGGCATTGGGAACCGGCATGTCCGGCGGTGGTACCTGGCTTGAGGTAGAGGTCGTGTCAGACCCTCATGGCAGGCCTGTCATTTCCTTGCATGGTTTTTTCGCAGCCCTGGCCGCAAAGCAGAGAGTGAGCAAGATTCATCTTTCCTTGACTCACGCCAGGGAATACGCGGCGGCGCAGGCCGTACTATGGGGAGGTGTTGCAGATGAAGGCAGTAACGGCTAGTGAAATGCGTCTGATTGATCAGACTGCTATAACAGAATTCGGGATACCCGGTGTGGTCCTAATGGAAAATGCCGGACGGGAACTGGCCCGGCAGATTGCCCTGCGGATTTCGCCGGTGAGAGACAGAAGCATCTGTATCTTCGCCGGCAAAGGCAATAACGGCGGCGACGGCTTTGTGGCGGCCAGACACTTGGTCAATCAGGGCGCCCAGGTCAAGGTTTGTCTGGTCGGAAAAAAAGAAACCTTGACCGGTGATGCTTTGGTGCATTTCGAGACCATTCAGCGCATGGAAATTGATGTTCTGGAATTAGCCGGCGAACGGGATTGGGATAAGGCCGGCATTGCCGTCACATTTGCTGATTGCCTGGTGGATGCTTTGCTGGGAACAGGTTTTCATGGCCCGTTGAGCGAAGAGATGAATCTGGCAGTGGACCTGATCAATGCCGCCGCAAAAACGGTGATTGCCGTAGACATTCCCACCGGTATGGACGCCGATACCGGGCAAATCAGCGGCAAGGCAGTTAAGGCGGCCTATACGGTTACATTCGGTCTGCCCAAGCAGGGACTGTATATTCATCCGGGTGCTGCTTATGCCGGACAGATTTCAGTCATCGATATTGGGATACCGAGGCATTTGATGGAAAGTTCTGAGATACGGCAGAATATTACCACGCCCGGGCACATCCAGCGGATTTTGCCTGTCAGGCCGGTAACGGCTCATAAGGGGGACTGCGGCCGGGTTCTTCTGATTGCCGGTTCCCAGGGCATGACCGGTGCGGCCGCCTTGGCGGCAACCGGCGCCATAAGGGCAGGCGCCGGGTTGGTTACTCTGGGTATAGCCGCCAGTCTGCATGACATTATGGAGGTAAAATTGACCGAAGTGATGACCCGCCCCTTACCGGAGACTGTGGGTGGATCCATCGGTGTAAAAGCTATTCCCTATGTGGAACAGATGGTAAAACAAACGGATGTCTTAGCCATAGGGCCAGGTCTGGGCCGCAATGAAGATACTCTTACGGCTGTACGGGAAATCGTCAAAAGCAATGAACAGCCCTTGGTTCTTGATGCCGATGCATTGTTCGCCATGGTGGACAATACTGCTTTGCTGAAAGAAACCGGCGGCTTGGCAGTATTAACGCCCCATTCGGGAGAGATGGCCCGGCTGACCGGACTGAGCGTGGCGGAAGTCAACCAGGAGCGGATTTTTATTGCCCGGCAGGCTGCCAGTGACTGGCAAAGCATTGTTGTTTTAAAAGGTCCCTGCACGGTGGTGGCCTTTCCTGACGGAGAGATATTTCTGAATACAACCGGTAACCCCGGTCTGGCCACCGGCGGCACCGGCGATGTGCTGACCGGTATCATTGCCGGCTTTATTGCCCAAGGGTTATCCAGCCATGATGCGGCGGTAGCCGGTGTTTATATCCACGGGCTGGCCGGCGATCTGGCGGCGAGAGGACGGATGATCGGCATGACTGCCGGGGATATCTTGCCGGAGATTCCCCAGGCCATTCATATGGCCTGCCACAGAAAAGGCAAGTATAACGCAAGAATAACCCATGGCAAAATTAGGTATACTGAATAAGACGGATCATAATGATATATAATGGAATATAATATTTACCACTGCCTCTAAATGATAGACAATACATTGACACTTGTATATCGAAAATTATATAATTGTGCTATACTATGTTTTTTTAGATCACGGGGGTGAGGGTGTGGCGGAGTTAAAACGGATTATGATCAGTATTCCAAATAGCTTGCTGCAAGAAGTGGACGGGATTATTGCGATGGATAAATTAAGCCGCAGCCAGTTTATTCGCGATGCGATGCGCCTATATATTGAAGATCGCAAGCGCAAAGCAGTAAGGGATATGATGAAAAAAGGATACCAGGAAATGGCTGTCATCAATTTGTCATTGGCGGAGGAAGGGTTAATTGCAGATGATGAAGTATTTGCCATGGTGCCGACCTTGTTAACGGAGCGTGAATAACATGCTTGTCAAACGCGGGGATATTTATTATGCCAATTTAAATCCTGTTGTAGGGTCCGAACAGGGAGGGCATCGTCCTGTACTAATTCTTCAAAATGATGTTGGCAATAAATATAGTCCGACTGTCATTGTGGCAGCGATCACTTCGCAAATTTCAAAGGCCAAACTGCCTACCCACGTGGAGATCAGCGGCAAGGAGTTTAATCTGGATAAAGACTCGGTTCTGTTATTGGAACAATTGCGCACGATTGATAAACGGCGGTTAAAAGAGAAAGTCACTCATTTAAGCGAAGATACTATGTCCAAAGTGGATGAAGCAGTACGAATCAGTTTAGGCCTGGTGCAGCTGTAACAGTTTGTGCAGGGACCGGGAATCAGGGGAGGCTGTAATTGAATATGCGGATAACAAAAGCGATAAGCGTCATCGCACTGGCGATGTCGTTATTTGTGTTTGCTGGCTGCGCTATTGCGCCGATAAGCCAGCAAACCGCGACGACCCAGGCTGCCGGCCTGTCGTCTCAGACCGGTCTGACCGTCAAGGTGCTGGATGTGGGACAGGGAGACGCCATTTTAATAAAAACTCCCACTCAGGCTGTCCTCGTGGATACCGGCGATGTAGGAACCAGGGATAAGTTGGTCTCATACATAAAAAAAGAGGGAATTCGGACCATTGACAAAGTGATTATCACCCATGGCCATGCCGACCATTTGGGAGGAATGGCCGCTCTGTTTGAATCCTTTGCCATAAAGCAAATTTACGATAACGGAGTTGCCGCTACCACCAATTTGTATCGGCAGTATCTGACAACAGTCAAAAAGAAGAACATTCCCTTTAAGGTGGTAACAGCCGGCGACCAGATTGACATTGGCGGCGGCGCGGTTCTCAGGATACTGGCGCCGGCTAAGCCCTATATTAAACAAGGTGCGAATGCTGACCTGAACAATAATTCTATTGTTGCCAAGCTGATATACGGTAATTTTACTATGCTGCTGACTGGGGATGCCGAGCAGGAATCGGAACAGCAGATGCTGCAGCGATCCCGCGATGAGCTGAAAAGCTTGGTGCTGAAAGGCGGTCATCATGGCAGCCGCACTTCTTCCCGGCCGGCTTTTTTGAAGGCTGTTGGCGCACAGACAGTGGTTGTTTCGGCAGGAGCCAATAATGATTATGGGCATCCTCATGAAGTAGTGCTGAAGCGTTATGCGACCGCCAACATGAAGGTGTATCGCACGGATCAGCATGGTACGGTTACGATCACCAGCAACGGCAAGTCCTATAAGATTTCAAAGGAGAAGTAGCCGATGCAGCGCTCGAAACAGGTCTCAGCCGTGATTGACCGCATGGAAGGGAAAAAAGCCGTTCTGTTAGTAGGAGCGGAAGAAAAACAGGTAGTTTGGCTGCGGGAGTTTTTACCGGAAGGCGTTCAGGAAGGGGATCATTTGGTGATGGATATCGGATTTGATGAAGCGTCTACTGAGAAGGCCCGCAAGGAAGCCGAAGATCTGCTGAAGGAATTAACCCAAGGGAACAACTGACACGGATAGAGATAATGATGGATTGTCTGTATAAAAGAAGGTTTACCGGCCTTCTTTTTTTGTTACCCCGCTGTGATCCCGGCGGGTAATAATTTTTTAAAAAATTTATACATTAATATGCTTATTACAGCATTTTACACTAATGTTTTTGCAGGAATTTTACGATATATAAACGAAGATATCTGTTGACGTCGCAATGTAGGAGGTGTATTTTGTTGCGTCGGACGCTTTCCTGGTTTATACTGGTTTTAAGTTTGGTTTTGGTACAGGTCGCCGCAACAGATCGCCCTGCGATGGCTGCACCGAGTCGGGCGGAAATCACGCAACTCCGCTCAGGGATATTCATGGATGACGCAAAAGGGATTAACGTCATGCGGTATGTCTTTGATGTGACAGGCCCTGTTGAGGCTCAGGGAGTCGTAACCGGTAGTTCGGCATCACGGTTGGTTGTAGCGATCAAAGGAGCAGTTCCCGCCAATGGGAACACCCTGGCAATGGATGACGCCATGGTAGATAAGACAAGTTTTACCGTATACGGGGCCAGTACCCGGGTAAACCTGGATTTGAACCAAAAGATCACTCCTAAGGATATTAAAGTATTTACATTGGCGAATGATGCTCAAGCCGACAAACCCTATCGTGTGGTAGTGGATGTACATATGGATGCTGCGCAGGCTGCCCGGGCGAGCACTCAAAGCAAACCAGCGGCCACAGACGCCGGCGATGCAAAAACACCGGTGACTGCAGCAGTTCCATCGACCTTGGCGGCGGCAGAGAGCAAGGCTTCTGAAAAGCAAGTGCCGGCCCAGCTTTTGCAAGTGCGTTCTTTTACCCATCTGGATGCGGTAACCGGGGAAAGTAAGCTGCGAATTGTGGTTGATCTTTCGGCTCCGGTTCAACCTGCCGCAGTGATAAGTGCTTTGCCTGTTCCCCGCTTGACGGTGGAACTGAAAGGGACCAAAGGAGCGCCTTTGGAAAAAATTCCGAAGCAATATGAATTTGATGGCAAAATTGCTGATAGAATCACGATTGTGCCATCAGAAAAAGATGACAGCCGTTTGATGATTGATATTCCCTTTGCCTTGACCGAGGGAGAATACAAAGTTTTTACTATGCCCGAGGATGCAAAATCCGCTAAACCCTATCGGGTTGTGATTGATATCAATAAAAAGACGCCTCCGGGCAAGTTTCAGTTTACGTCCGGGCTGGCCAATAAAATTATTGCCATTGATCCCGGCCATGGCGGCAGCGATCCGGGTGCGATCGGAGTAACCGGGCTGCAGGAGAAAACCGCTAATTTGGCTGTGGCCAAACAACTGAAGGCAATGTTGGAGAAAGCCGGTGCCAAGGTTATCATGACCAGAGAAACCGATGTGGACGTCTATAGCGCCAGTATCACTGACCGTGATGAATTAAGGGCTAGGACCGCCATTGCCAATCATGCCAAAGCGGATGTATTTATCAGCATTCACTCTAATGCTGCTCCCAATCCGGCCATTAAAGGAACCCAGACATTCTATTTTGCCAAATCGAGTTATGATGCTATGCTGGCCCGGTCTTTGCAGCAGGAAATGATAAAAGCCGGGGGATTGCCGGATCGCTCGATCAGCGCCACTAACTTTTATGTAAATAAATATACACTGATGCCTGCAGCATTGGTTGAAATGGCTTTCCTTTCTAACAAGCAAGAGGAGAAATTACTTGCCTCCCCTGAATTTCAAGAGAAGATAGCCCGGGGGATTGTACAGGGGCTGGAAACATTTTTCGCACAGGCAGCCAAACAGGGGGGTGGGCAATAATGTCATACAGAAAACTCGCCGTATGGATGATTCTGATGATGATGGTCTGGCTAATGGGCGGCGGTTGTACGGACACCGTACCTGCCGGCAGTGATGCACCAGGCAGGCGAGCAGAGGACGTTAGTCAGCCTAAAGCCCCGGCAAACAATAAGGTTACAATCACAGTATATTTTGCCACTAAGGACGCAATATACCTGGCGCCGGAAACAGCCACCCTTGACAAACCCGCTAACCCGGTGCAGTCGGCGATGGAGCTTTTGATGGCAGGTCCGAAAAATAAAGACCTACTGCCGGTTATACCGCCGGTGGCCAAGCTGATTAGCATTAAGGTAAAAGACAAAATTGCCTACGTGAATTTCAACGATAAGCTGAAAAAACAAAACCCCGGCGGGTCGACTAATGAAATTTTAACCATCGGGGCGATTGTCAATACTCTTACGGAATTTCCGGAAATCAAGAAAGTGCAAATCCTGATTGATGGTAAGGTGGTACAGACACTTTCAGGCCATTTGGACATCAGTGAGCCGCTTAGCCGGTCGGAAGGAATTATTAAACAGCCGGTTAAAAAGTAGATAAATTGAATATAACCACTAGGGGTGCATCATGCTGAGAGGCGAAAGCCGACTCTTTGAACCTGATTTCTGGGTAATACCAGCGTAGGGAAGTGGTTAAAAGACTGTTGGATGTTAGACAGCCGTTTAACCAATTTAGGTTGAATGGCTGTCTTTTTATCAAGACGGAAAAAGCTCCGCAAAGCGGGTTTGTTTCTCGTCAAGACGGAAAAAGCTCCGCAAAGCGGGCTTGTTTCTTGTCAATTATGAATAAGGGGGAAGATACCATGGCTACACAAATGCAGCAGGCCCGGGCCGGTAGAATAACCGATGCTATGCGCCAGGTGGCTGAATACGAGGGTCTGGAAACCGAACTGATTAGACAGCGCGTGGCCGAGGGCACAATTGCCCTGTGCGCTAACATTAACCATGCCACCCTGGAACCACGAGGTTTTGGCCTGGGACTTCGCACTAAGGTTAATGCCAATATCGGCACTTCCAGCGCCTATCCTGATCTGGCGCCGGAACTGGATAAACTGGCGGCAGCTATTGCGGCAGGGGCGGACGCGGTCATGGATCTCAGTACCGGGGATGACATTGACGCATCCCGCAGGGCGATTATTGCCAAGTCTACGATCGCGGTAGGGACTGTGCCGATTTATCAGGCCACGGTAGAGGCGATTCGCGACCGGGGATCCATCATTGCCATGACCGGCGACGATATGCTGGCTACGATTGAAAAACAGGCCAAAGACGGCGCTGATTTTATGACGGTGCACTGTGGTGTGACCCAGGCCACGATTGCCCGTCTGCGTCAGCAGGGCCGCACGGCGGATATTGTCAGCCGCGGGGGCTCCTTTTTGACCGGCTGGATGCTGCATAACGACAAGGAGAATCCTTTGTATGAGCGGTTTGATGATCTTCTCTCGATCTGCGAAAAATATGATGTAACATTGAGTCTGGGTGACGGACTGAGGCCGGGATGTTTGGCCGATGCCACCGACCGGGCTCAGGTCCAGGAACTGCTAATCCTGGGTGAACTGGTGGACCGGGCCTGGGCCAGAGGGGTGCAGGTCATGGTGGAAGGTCCGGGCCATGTGCCCTATGACCAGATTGAAGCCAACGTGAAACTTCAGAAGCAGTTGTGCAAAGGCGCTCCCTTTTACGTGCTTGGACCTTTGGTAACCGATGTGGCTCCAGGCTATGATCACATTACTGCGGCAATTGGCGGTACTTTGGCCGCAGCTGCCGGCGCCGACTTCCTCTGCTATGTAACTCCGGCCGAACATCTGGGATTGCCGAATATTGACGATGTAAGGGAAGGTATCATGGCTTCACGTATTGCGGCCCATGCCGCCGATATCATCAAAGGCGTAAAAGGCGCCTGGGAATGGGATCTGGAGATGTCTAAGGCCAGGAAAGCCTTAGATTGGGATAGGCAAATCAAACTGGCCATCGATCCAGTCAAAGCGGCTAATTATCGCCAAGCCAGAAACCCTGGCGGCGCCGAAGCCTGTTCCATGTGCGGCAATTATTGCGCCATGAAAATTGTGGGACAATACCTCGGAAAAAGTCCCGAATCCTGCTAAAACAGATAAAACCCTTGATGCTTGCGGCATTAAGGGTTTTAGTATAATCAGTCAACATATATCCTGGGTACTCTGGCGCTTATAGCGCACAGCAGCTCATAGCTAATGGTGCCGCTTAGGTCGGCCAGTTCGGCAATGCTGATCTCTTCGGCGCCCTGACGGCCGAACAGTACGGCTTCATCACCTATTTTTACATCGCAGGTGTCGCCGATATCAACTATGATCTGGTCCATACATACCCTGCCTACGACCGGGCGACGTTTGCCGCCGATTAAAACCTGGGCCTTATTGGACAGATGCCGGTTGTAGCCGTCGCCGTAACCCAGGGGCAGGGTAGCCAGCCAGGTAGGCTGACTGGTAGAGTAAGTGTAGCCGTAACTGACTGAGGTGTTGGCCGGGACATGCTTTACATACACCACCCGGGTTTTTAACTCCATAGCCGGTTTGAGGTTCAGGTGCTGCTGCATTTCGTGTGAGGGAGGAAGGCCGTACAGGATGATGCCGGGACGGACGGCGGAACAGTGTCCGGGCGGCAGGTCGATGATGGTGGCGCTGTTGGCCGCGCTTACAAGCGGAAGGAGGATATTGTGTTCCCGGGCCTGCTGGACAGAAGACTGAAAAATAGCTAACTGGCTGCAGGCGTGATCTTTATTTGCCGCGTCGGCGCAGGCCAGGTGAGTAAACATACCTGCTAAACGAAGCTCTTTACGCTGCTTGATCATTTCCAGGAAGGATAAAAGCTGTGATGGAAAGATGCCGATGCGCCCCATCCCGGTGTCCAGTTTTACCATGACAGTGGCATAGGATGTTTTACGGCGGGCAGCCTCGGCCAAAGCGGTCAAACATCTCTCGGTAACAACTGCGGCGGTTAGGTCGTATTCCACATACAAGCCGGCCTGTTCCGGCAGGAACATCCCCAGTACCAGGATAGGAGCCTGAATGCCGGCTTCCCGAAGCTGTACTCCTTCTTCCGGGAGGGCTACTGCCAGTGAATCCGCTCCGGCCTCTAACAAGGCGCGGCTTACCGGAACGGCGCCATGCCCATAGGCATTGGATTTTACCACGGCGATGATCCGGACGCCGGGGGCTATTGTCTGTTTTACCTGTTGCAGGTTATGGCGGATAGCCGCCAGATTAATTTGAGCAAAGGTTGGTCTCATGATTTGTCCTTTCTGTTTGGCTGCATAGGCGGGCGGGGCGGCAGTTTCAGTCCGTATTTCTGCAATTTCTTAAGAACGGCGGTATGGGACAGGCCCAACGCCGCGCCTAATTGACGGGAAGTAGCGTATTGCCTGAGGGCGGCGGTAAGAACTTCCCGTTCAGCATCCTCAACTGTCTGGGATAAGCCGCGCAGTGTTTTGGGGTTATCCGGATCGGGAAGGGTACAGGCAGAGCCAAACGAGATATGCTCCGCCAGCACCATTGAACCTCGTATCATATTGGCGCAGCGCTCCATTACGTTCTCCAGTTCCCGTACATTGCCGGGCCAGTAATAATGATTTAACTTATACAGCGCGGTTTCACTGATAGTATTTATATTTTTTTGCATTTTAGCGGCAAAACGTTGTAAAAACATTCGCGCTAACAGCGGAATATCGTCTTTGCGGTCCCGCAGCGGCGGGATTACCAGGGGGATTACATTTAAACGGTAGTATAGATCTTCTCGATACTTGCGTTCGGCGATCATGGCTTCGAGGTTGCGGTTAGTGGCCGCTAAAATTCGGACGTCCACCGGAATTTCCCGCATGCCGCCAATCCGGCGGATATGTCCGTCCTGCAGGACCCGCAGTAGCTTGGCTTGCAGTTGCGTTGACAATTCCCCGATTTCATCCAGGAAGATAGTTCCCCCGTGGGCGAACTCAAATAGACCCTGCTTACCGCCTTTGTTAGCGCCGGTGAAGGCCCCGGCTTCATAGCCAAACAGTTCGCTTTCCAGCAGAGTATCGGGAATGGCGGCGCAGTTGATCGGCACAAACAGCTGATCCGTCCTGGCGGATTCCAGGTGGATGGCTTTGGCCAGGAGTTCTTTGCCGGTGCCGGTTTCGCCCCGGATTAATACGGTGGAGCTTCCTTTGGCTACGGTTCTGGCAGTGGCGACTAAGCGCTGCATGCTTTCGCTGGCATAGGTGAGACTGTGAAAGGACATGGTCAGCTGGCCGGTTACCGTATACACTAAATCCCGGACATCGGAAATATCCTTCAGGATAGCTACTGCTCCAATAATCCGTCCGGACTGGTCCAGGATCGGACGACCGCTGGCCAGGTAATGGCTGTTGGTTTTCTTCAGTACGATTTCCCGGTTGTTGTAGACCGCGCCAAAATGCAACGCCTCCAACAGAGGCATGTCGGGCGGAAAAAATGAGATCAGAGGCTGGCCCAGCACCTGTTCTCCGGGAATACGTACGATTCGTTCGGCAGCAGGGTTATAATGGGTGATCCTGGCCTGACAGTCAATCGCAATGATGCCATCGCTGACTGAGGCCATGACCGCCCGAATTTGTTCAGTTCGTTCCTGGTAAGGCATCAGGTTGATCTCCGTAACAACTGTAACCTGCGGAATAGCAGCAAGAGACTGGATGATTTCCGCTTTTTCCGCCGGCAATAGCTGCCCGATTTCTAGGTATACAGTGTTCAGCTCCACTTCCATGGAACTGATATTGGCCTGATGCGCCGCGACAACCCGGGATATGTCAAGGACCAAACCCATCCGGTCTACATTGCTGATTTTCAAACGAATGGAGTTCATAGCGCCTCCTAACATCGGTGTCTATAATACAGTTTACCGTCAGGGGGCGAAATCCTTTTCTCTGCCGTATTTTCTACAACTTTTTTTTCGCTTGTGGTATACTAGCCATGCAGGAAATGCTTCCAGAAAACAGAAGACAAAAAGATAGAAGAACGCGGTAAAATTTTATCATGCAGCAACAAAAATGAAACAGATCAGGTGATGGTTATGACTGTTAGAACGATTAAAACTGTGGGTGAATTTGGCTTAATCAATATCCTGAAAGAGGGGACTATTGTTACGCCTGAAACGGTCCGAACCGGTATCGGCGACGATGCCGCGGCTTATTGCCCGGCTCCAGGGAGTCTTCAACTATTGACGACCGATATGCTGGTGGAGACCATCCATTTTAAACGTCACTATATGACAGCCTGGCAGCTGGGGTATAAATCCATGGCTGTTAATATCAGCGATATTGCGGCCATGGGCGGCGCTCCCCGGCATGCCGTGGTTTCTATTGCTATTCCCCCCCAGATTTCTGTGGAGTATATACAGGAACTGTACCAGGGAATGAAAGCTATTTGTCATCGCTATGGGGTGAACATCATAGGCGGTGATACTGTGTCCATTCCCGATTATTTGGCAATCAACGTAACTTTGACCGGAGAGGTGACTCCCGAGAGGATCGTGTTGCGCTCGGGCGCCAGGGAAGGCGACAAAGTCATAGTAACCGGCATGCTGGGTGATGCGGCGGCAGGGCTGGCTTGGCTGGATTACGGCGACTGGCGGAAAGCCGGCGGGGCAGAGCGAATTTCAGCCCTGGTCCAGGCTCACCTGCAGCCGGAACCTCAGGTTCAAATCGGGCAGCTGGCAGCCTGTTTCGGCGCCACCTCCATGAACGACATCAGCGACGGCCTGGCCAGCGAGGCCAACGAAATCGCTAAAGCCAGCGGCGTGGCTCTCTGCTTACAGCAGGAGGCTGTTCCCGTTTCGCCGGCGGTAGAAATGACCGCCGGGTTCTTTAACCGGGATGTTTTAGACTATGCATTGTTCGGCGGTGAAGATTATCAGCTGGTATTTACCATGCCGGTTGCCAATCTGACGAAATTACGGGCGGCACATCCTGAATTACCGTTAACGGTAGTAGGGGAGGTCACAGGGACCGGACCGGCTGTATATCTTTTAAACCGGCAGGGTGAGAGCCAACTGTTGGAACCGCGGGGCTACAATCATTTTAGAGGCTGAAAATCGGTAGGAATCACAAAGGAGTACTTATTATCTATGTTACGCTATTATACTTCTACCTCGGATGAGACTTTTTCATTTGGGCGGGAATTTGCTCAATTGCTGCAAGACGGGGATATACTATGCCTGTCGGGTGATCTGGGCGCCGGGAAAACCTTATTGGCGCAGGGCATTGCCGCCGGATTAGGGATTGAGGTGGAAATCACCAGCCCGACGTTTACTGTCCTGGACGTATATCAGGGGAGATATACACTTTATCATTACGACTGGTATCGATTGGCGGTTCCGGAGGAGCTACAGGATATTGGCTTTGAGGAATACAGCGGCGTCGGCAGTATTACCCTGATCGAGTGGGCGGATAAGTTCCCGTCTGCTTTGCCGGACGCTTACCTTTGGATTATATTGGATGCCGGCCCGGAGCCAAACTCCCGATCGATTACCCTTAAGCCCCAGGGCGGCAGATACGAGACATTGTTAAAGGAGTGGACAGCCATTGCTGATACTCGGTTTAGACACGACCACGCTGGTATCTAGTGTGGCTCTGACCGCCGATGATACCTTGCTGGCGGAAATAACGCAACAGACAAAAAAGACCCATTCGGAACGATTGCTGCCGCACATAGCAGAGCTCCTGGAATTGGCGGAGGTTGATAAAAAAGATCTGGGGGCGGTAGCTATCAGCAGTGGTCCGGGTTCTTTTACCGGCCTGAGAATCGGCCTGGCAACGGCCAAGGCCCTGGCCTACGCTTTGCGAATCCCAATTGTGGGAGTGCCGACGCTGGCTGCCTTAGCCTATGGCAATCCGGCGCCAGGAGGGATTCTGGCCCCGATGCTGGATGCGCAAAAAGGTAATATTTACTTGGCGCTTTATCGCTGGCAGGGAGAAACTCTGATAGAAGTAACTCCGCCAACCGTCCGTTCCTTTACCGAGGCGCTGGGGGAGCTGACACAGCTTTCGCAGCCAGTGGTGGCCATGGGCGAAGCCGCCGTGATGTTTCGGCAGGAAATTCAGACTGCGCAACAAGCCGGCGCCGATATATGGCTGGCGCCGCCCCATTGCATCCTGCCAAGGGCCGGCAGTGTGGCCTTATTGGGTCGGAAGATGCTGCAGCAAGGAATTGTACATGATTGTAAGACATTGGAACCCCAATATATCAGGCGGTCCGAGGCGGAGGAATTATGGGAGAAGAGACAGGGCAACGCGAGGCAGGACTGATTTTTCGCTGGATGGGACTGGATGATATTGATGTTATTGTGACCTTGGAGCAGGCCTGTTTTTCCACACCATGGTCCCGGGCGACATTTGAGGAAGAATTGAATTATAATGACTTGGCTCACTATCTGATTGCTGAATGGCAGGGCCATATTGTAGGCTATGCCGGTATTTGGGTGGTATGCAATGAGGCTCATGTGATGAATGTGGCCATTGCTCCGGCCTATCAAGGAAAGGGATGGGGGAGGCGAATGATGCTGGCTTTGATCTGCCGCGCTCAAATCCTGGGAGCCGAAAGCATGACCCTTGAGGTCAGGGTGTCGAACCAAACGGCCCGTTCTCTATATGCCAAGATGGGTTTTGTCGAGTATGGCATACGGCCCGGTTATTACTCTGAGCCGAAAGAAGACGCTTTGTTGCTGTGGCTGAAGTCCTTTGAGCAGTTAAGATTATAAAAAAAGAGACAGCCACTTTGTGGCTGTTAAGGTGATTGTGTTATATGTTATGCCGATTACTATAAAAGGTTCCAGGGGAGGTACTATGGCGAATGAAAAGCCGCCGGCTGCTTTAGGGCAGTTGGTGCTGGGAATTGAGACTAGCTGCGATGAAACCTCCGCCTCTGTCGTAGCAGGCGGGCGAACTATCCTTTCGAATGTGATATCTTCACAGGTGCCGATTTTCCAACGGTTTGGCGGCGTGGTGCCGGAAATTGCCTCCCGCAAACACATCGAAAATGTTATGGGAGTGATTGATCAGGCTTTGGGGGAAGCCGGCATCGGTTTGGATGATATTCACGGCGTCGGCGTGACCTATGGTCCGGGTTTGGTCGGGGCTTTGCTGGTAGGGGTGGCGGCGGCCAAAACGCTGGCCTTTGCTAAAGAACTGCCTCTGTTGGGGGTCAATCATCTGGAAGGTCACATTTTTGCCAATTTTTTAGCGCATAAGGACCTGACCCCTCCTTTTGTCGCCCTGGTCGTATCTGGCGGACACACTTCCCTGGTTCATGTGAAGGATTATAACCAATTTCAACTATTAGGACAAACCCGGGATGATGCGGCTGGAGAGGCCTTTGATAAGGTCGCCCGGGTTATGGGGCTTCCCTACCCCGGCGGGCCGGAGATCGACCGGCTGGCAAAGGATGGCGATCCGACAGCGGTTGCCTTTCCCCGGGCCCTGCACGGACAGAATAACTTCGAATTTAGTTTCAGCGGTCTGAAATCGGCAGTGCTCAACTATCTTAACCAGGTGAAACAGAAGGGGGAGACGGTTTCCCTCCCGGATGTGGCGGCCAGTTTCCAGGCGGCGGTGATTGACATCTTGACGGAGAAAACATTGCAGGCCGTACAGGTGACAGGTGCCTCGACGGTTTGCCTCGCTGGCGGCGTGGCCGCTAATAGTCGTTTGCGGGCAGAGCTGACAGTCAGGTGCCAGGAGCGGGCTATTGGGTTTTATTACCCGCCGCCGGTTCTTTGTACTGATAATGCCGCCATGATTGCCTGCCGGGCACATTATAAACAACAAGCCGGTCTGTGTTCAAATTTTCATCTCAATGCTATACCCGGTTTGCGGTTGGGTGAAAGTTAAAATTCACTGGAATCTCTTTGTGGAAAAAAATAAAATGACATTTGTGGATAATGTGATTAAATATCCCACGAAATCGCTAAAAACACCTGAATATCCTGTGGATAAACCTGTGGATATTGTGGATAAGCATCGGGAAAGAGTGGACAAGTTGATCGGCATAATCCATACGGAAGAAACGGAGACTCATGACAGGTTATTTAAAATATCTTTTGGCCCATTCTGCCAGCTCCGCCAATATCCTGGCGGTTACTTCAGTTTGCAATGTGGCGTGTATATTTTGCAGTCACCGGCACAATCCGGCTGCGGTAAAAACCTACCGGATTCCTCCTTTGTCCCGGGAAGAGGTGAGAGAACTGGCTGGGTTTCTCGACCCGGAACGCCGCATCGTGATTGGCGAGTCGATCTCACGCCTGGAAGAAGGGGAACCTTTTTCTCATCCTGAATTTTTAGCTATCTTACAAGATTTGCGATGGCGTATGCCTGATACTCCGATACAGGTGACCACCAACGGCAGTCTCTTAACCCGGGAAACGGTCAGGAAGTTGGCTGACCTTGGCCGGATTGAAATCAATCTCTCCCTGAACAGCGCCACACTATGCGGCCGCCTGAAACTGATGCAGGACCGTCAAGCGCCGGTGGCATTAGAGAGCCCCGAGCTGCTTTATCAGTATGGAATCCCCTATCATGGCAGTTTAGTGGCTATGCCCCATATCGCAGGCTGGGAGGATGTATTTGCTACCTGCCATTATCTGGATGACAACCGGGCTGACACCATTCGGCTGTTTATTCCGGGGTATACCCGCTATGCGCCGGATTCATGCCGCTACCCCCGGGACCTTATTGGGGAGCTGCGGCAGCAGGGGCAGCGGACGGCAGCTGAACTGCAAACTCCTTTAACGATAGAGCCTTTTGTACCGGAGGATACACAGCCAGAAGTAGCGGGGGTGATTGCCGGCTCACCGGCTGCCGTCTCCGGCATTCAGCGGGGCGATGTCATCAGGACTGTGAACGGGCAGTCGGTTCGTTCACGGGTGGAGACCTTTCAGGCAGTATCTCAGGCGACTTCCCCTGTCAGCATTGAACTGGAGCGGTCAGGGCAACGATTTTCCGCCGTAATAAGCCAGTCCCAGCATCAACGTCCCGGTTTAGTTATGTATCATGATATTGACTATAGTCTGGTTGACCGAATCCTGTCGACTATCCGGTCCAAACAGGCCGGGCGTACTTTACTCTTAACTTCCGAATCAGCCCATCCCTTATGGCAAAAAGTTTGGCAAGATGAGCCGGGCGTCATAACCGCCGGCGTACCTGCCGAATTTTTCGGCGGAGTGATTCAAGCCGCTGGATTGTTGACGGTCAGTGACTATCAGGCCGTTCTGGACGCGAAATTGGCCGATGTGAACCCTCAGTTGATCTGTATACCGCAAATATCATTTGATGCAGCTGGAAAGGACTTGACTGGACAGTCCTACTTAGAAACTGACACAAAAGGGACGGAAATTGTTTTGCTATAAGAGGATTTTTTTGCAATAGGGTGGAATAATATTCACTTTATAAGCAAGGGGTGAAAGCGCTTATGGGAGTCACAGAAGAAATTTGTCGGAAAACTACGAGTTTATCGCTTTCACAGATAGAAAAACTGCAGGTTGTGGAAAGCATTCTGGAATTGGCGAGTGATATCGCTTATGCGCAAATTACCATTTATGCTAAATCGGATGTAGACCATTATCTGGTCATCATTGCCCAGGCTAAGCCTAATACCGGCTTTATACAATATAGACCCAACCTGCTGGGGACAACGGTGTATGCTTCCGAGGAACCTCTGGTATGGCGGACGTTTGAGTCAGGAGAGAACATATCCGGCCAGCGTGAATGGGCTTTGGGGATGGATGCCCTGGAGATGCGCACATATCCCATTTGTGATGACACCGGGACCATCATTGCGGTTGCCAGTTTTGAAGCCAGTTTTGAAGAAACCAGCACTGACCATCCTATTTTAGTGCATACGGCCTATCAATTGCTAATCTCCTGCCAAGTGCCGGCACTGGAAAAAGTATATCGTCCTTTGACAGCCCGAGATGGGATTATGATCATCGATGAGCGGGGACTGATTATAGCCGCCAATGCGGCGACCGTAAACGTTTATAAGATATTGGGCATCGGTAAAATCGTAGGCCGGAAAATGTATGATCGCCAGCTGAACATACGCCTGGCGCAAAAGGCCGCCCATGTCAAACAGCCTCAGGAGACCGAGTGGGAAATCGGCAACATGATTCTGGCTATGCGGGCCATTCCCATTGTGACAGGCGATCAGGTTGGACGGACTATTGTGATTCTTGCTGATGTCACCGAACTGAAGAAAAAAGAAAAGGAACTGCTGATTAAGTCGGCGGTGATTCAGGAAATTCATCACCGGGTGAAGAACAATCTGCAAACCGTGGCCAGCCTGCTCAGGCTCCAGGCCAGGCGCAGCAACTCCATGCAGGTAAAAGCCGCCCTGAGAGAAAGTATTAACCGTATTTTGAGCATTTCGGTGGTTCATGAATTTTTGTCCCAGCAGGATAAAGAGATCATTGATGTGGCTGAGGTGGTCAAGAATATTCTCGACTTGGTGATCCAAAATATGCTGGAACCGGATTTTAATATCCAAACGGTTTTTAACGGCCAAACGGTAATCTTGCCCTCCGAGCAGGCTACAAGCCTGGCTTTGGCCGTAAATGAACTGATCCAAAACTCCCTGGAGCATGGGTTCGTGGGGTTAAGTGAAGGTGTGATCGGAATCGATATTGTAACCACTAAGGACTTTCATCAAGTGGATATCTATGATAACGGTATTGGGTTGCCGCCTGATTTTAATCCGCAGAATTCGCGCAGTTTGGGACTGCAAATCGTGCGAAAATTAATTGAAGATGATTTAGGCGGCCAATTCCGCATATACTCTGATAGTGGTACACGAGCCTCAATTACGGTTCCCCGAGTCGGAGAGGGAGGATGATGAACATGCAATCACTGCGTATAGTTATTGCTGACAATGAATCAATAATCCGTATGGATCTGAAAGAACTTCTGGAAGAAGCGGGTCATACCGTGGTTGCCGAGGCGGTGAACGGTACCAAGGCAATAGAACTGGCGCGAAAATTTCAGCCTGATTTGGTCATTATGGATATCAAAATGCCGGAAATGGACGGCATCACCGCCGCAAAAACTATTTCCAACGAACGGCTGGCGCCGGTACTGCTGTTGACTGCCTACAGCCAGAAAGAGATTGTGGAAAAGGCGAAAGATTCAGGGGTCTTGGCCTATTTGGTCAAACCGGTGAAAGAAGCTAATCTGTTTCCGGCAATTGAGATTGCCTTGTCCCGCTTTCAGGAACTTACTGACTTGGAAAAGGAACTGGAGGATGTAAAAAACTCTCTGGAGATCCGTAAAATTTTGGACCGGGCTAAAGGCATTCTGATGGACGCCTATCAGCTCTCCGAGACTGAAGCATATCGTCGCATTCAGCAGTATAGCATGAATAAGCGAAAATCCATCCGGGAAGTGGCGGAATCGATCATTAGCGCCGCCACCAAGAAAAAATAGGGTGACCGTTGAAAAATTCGTGCTTTTCGGGAAATGGGTAATAGTGGATGATTTCTCACAAGCTGAAAGGTCACCTAAATTCTTCACTAGTACGACAAAGCAGGCGTTGCTCTTACCTAGCATCTGAACCGTTTTGAACGGTATCTGTTTCGAGACTGTAGATGAGTTTTGCAATAAACACCGAAAAAGACACCGCCATCTTGGTGTCTTATTTTTGCTTTGATGTATAAACAGTACTGGCTCAGTAAACCATAGATTTGGCTTTCCCTGCCAAAACACTTGAAGAAAACGAAAAATTTCATTGCAAAACCCCTTGATTTTTAGCGGCAAATTCTATATTATAGTTATTGGAATTAGCACTCATGTTAAGTGAGTGCTAACAATTAAAAAGCAAAAGCATAATTATAAAGGAGGTCATTGTTCATGATTAAGCCATTGGGCGACAGAGTTGTTATCAAGGCACTGGAAAGAGAAGAAAAAACCAAGAGTGGTATTGTGCTGCCCGACACTGCTAAGGAAAAACCTCAGGAAGGTAAGATTGTGGCTGTCGGTACCGGTAAAGTGCTTGAGAACGGTACGAGAGTAGCTCTGGATGTTAAGGAAGGGGACAAGGTCATTTTCTCCAAATATGCTGGCACTGAAGTAAAAATTGACGGTGTAGAATATCTTATCCTCAGTGAGAGAGACGTTCTGGCTATCGTGGAATAAGGAATCACGAATACATAAGGAGGCAAAAACAAAATGGCAAAGCAAATTCTGTTTGACGAAGAAGCGCGCCGCGCGCTTGAGAAAGGCGTAAATGCCCTCGCCAATACTGTAAAAGTAACCTTAGGACCTAAGGGTCGCAATGTTGTGCTGGATAAAAAATTTGGCGCTCCTGCTATCACCAATGACGGTGTAACCATTGCCCGTGACATTGATTTGGAAGATCCGTTTGAAAACATGGGTGCTCAACTGGTTAAAGAAGTCGCCACCAAGACCAACGATGTAGCTGGCGATGGCACCACTACCGCTACTCTCCTGGCTCAGGCCATTATCCGTGAAGGCATGCGCAATGTTGCTGCCGGCGCTAATCCGATGATCGTGAAAAAAGGCATTGAGAAGGCAGTTGTCACTCTGGTAGAAGAAATTAAGAAGAACTCTAAAAAGGTCGAAACCAAAGAAGCCATTGCACAGGTTGCTTCGATTTCCGCCGGTGATGCCGAAATCGGCAAACTGATCGCCGAAGCAATGGAAAAAGTGGGAAAAGACGGTGTTATCACTGTCGAAGAGTCAAAAACCATGGGCACCGATCTGGATGTAGTGGAAGGCATGCAGTTTGACCGCGGTTACATCTCCCCCTACATGATCACTGATTCCGACAAAATGGAAGCTGTCCTGAGCGACCCCTACATTCTGATCACCGACCGCAAGATTGGCGCTATCGCTGACCTGTTGCCGGTATTGGAAAAAGTAGTGCAGCAGGGCAAAGAGCTCCTGATCATCGCTGAAGATGTGGAAGGCGAAGCTCTGGCTACTCTGGTTGTTAACAAACTGCGCGGCACCTTCCGGGCCGTCGCTGTTAAGGCTCCCGGCTTTGGCGACCGTCGTAAAGCCATGCTGGAAGACATCTCCATCATCACTGGCGGCAAAGTGATCACCGAAGAACTGGGCCGCAAACTGGACAGCGTAACTCTGGAAGATCTGGGCCGCGCTCGTCAGGTCCGGGTATCAAAAGAAGAGACTACTATCGTTGACGGCGCCGGTCAGGCTGATGAAATCAAAGCACGTGTGAACCAAATCCGGTCTCAGATCGAAGAAACCACTTCCGATTTCGACAAAGAAAAACTGCAGGAGCGTCTGGCCAAACTGGCCGGCGGCGTAGCTGTTATTCAAGTCGGCGCTGCTACCGAAGTAGAACTCAAAGAAAAGAAACTTCGCATCGAGGACGCCCTGAACGCTACCCGCGCTGCTGTAGAAGAAGGCATCGTACCCGGCGGCGGCACCACCTACCTGGATATTCAGGACGCCCTGGATAAGCTGAATGAAACCGGCGAAGTAAAAACGGGTATCCTGATCGTCAGACGCGCCATCGAGGAACCGGTTCGCCAAATCGCCTGCAATGCCGGCCTGGAAGGCTCCGTGGTCGTGGAAGGCGTGAAGAAGGCCGGTAAAGGCGTTGGCTTTAACGCCCTCACTGAAGAATATGTCGACATGATCAAAGCTGGTATTGTTGACCCGGCGAAAGTAACCCGTTCTGCACTGCAAAATGCCGCCAGCATCGCGGCTATGGTGCTCACCACCGAATCTCTGGTCGCTGATAAACCGGAAAAAGAAGCTGCTGCTCCCGCCGGCATGGGCGGCATGGGCGGCATGGGTGGTATGGGTGGTATGGGCGGCATGATGTAAGAAGGGTCGTAAATCCTACGAAGTAAGGGATTTTGACACTGTCTATAACGCCAATGTAGCTAATTTGTAGCTAAAAATAAAGAATTAAGAAGTGGTCCATCAGTTGATCAAACTTTTGGGCCACTTCTTTTTTTGCGGTATATAGGTACCATAGGCATATTCCTCCTGGCCGGCGCATAGGTATTATTACAATAACCCGAAAAAAGAAAAAACAAGACGATGCTAGTCTGATTTCAGAGATGCTTTGCATCTCTTTAGGAGGCGGGGACAGGTGATACTGAATCTTAGGCGGATCATCGGCCGCCGGTACTGGTTTTACGGTATGATCGGCCTGCTGGCCATCAATGCATTCTATGTACAGGTTGCTGAAATTATCAGCAGCGGACCTATGGCTATTGCCGGTACCCGCACCGATCAGAAAGTGGTGGCCCTGACTTTTGATCATTCCTGGGGAAATAGATTTACCCCCTCTATTTTGGATACCCTGAAACAGAATAATATTCAGTGCACCTTTTTTATCATGGGGCCATGGGCCAAAAAGTATCCGGAAGTAGCCCAGAGAATGGTGGCTGATGGTCATCAGATCGCCAGCCATGGTTATCGCCACGACAACTATGGCGATAAGCCGGCCGAATGGGTGAAGGACGATATTAAAAAAGCCCATGATCTGATTAAAGAAGTAACCGGAGTAGACCCCAGCCTGATCCGGCCGCCTAACGGCCACTACAGTCAGCGATCTTTGACGGCTGCCGAGACAATGGGCTACAAAACGATTATCTGGAATGTGGATTCTTTAGACTGGAAAAACCCCGGCAAAGAAGTGATTATCGACCGGGTAGTAAAGCGGTTAAAGCCCGGCGCCATTATTCTCATGCATGCCTCCGATACTCCGCTGCAGACGGCAGAGGCCTTGCCGGTCCTGCTGGATAAAATTAAGGAACAGGGCTATAGAATCGTGACGGTGGGAGAATTGTTAGATAAATGCAGTGAAAACGGGCTGATCCGGCATTAATGCCGGTTTTCTTTTTGGGCAGGAGATAGGCATTTCACCACGAACATGTATAGTATCAGAAGTTGTCCCTTAATGCCTGTTGTTGTAATTTTCTCGGTGTAAAGACGCGATGCCGGAGAAACACTAAAAAATATATAAATATTATCATGTTTTTACACGAAGGTATTTACAGCGGACGGGCTTCTATGATATATTTTGTACCTATATAGGAAAAACGGGAAGAACATTCCGGTGATTTGAAGAAGGAGGCTTTCTACAGCATGCAGGTCAATCAACAGGAACTGATACTGGTCATGGATTTCGGCGGACAGTACAGTCAATTAATCGCGCGACGTATCCGGGAATGCGGCGTATATTGTGAAATCACGCCTTTCAATACTCCCATTGATAAAATTCGGGCTATGAACCCCAAAGGAATTGTATTTTCTGGCGGCCCGTCCAGCGTTTATGCTGAAAAAGCTCCTCGGTGCGACAGTGAAGTATTTAAACTGAACATACCGGTACTCGGCATATGTTATGGTATGCAACTGACGGCGCATCTTCTGGGCGGCGAGGTCAGCCGGGCTCAGTCCCGGGAATATGGCAATACTAAATTGTCGATTAAAGACGGCGTAGCCTTCTTTGCCAACGTTCCGGCCCAAACTCAGGTGTGGATGAGTCATGGCGATTTCATCGTAAAAGCGCCGGCAGGATTTGAAGTAACCGCCTATACGGAAAATACCCCGGTGGCGGCCATGGTGGACGAAGCACGCAAAATTTACGGCGTACAGTTCCATCCGGAAGTGGTGCATACTCCGGAAGGCATGAAAATGCTTCGGACTTTTCTGTTTGATATTTGTCACTGCAAAGGTGATTGGAATATGGGTTCTTTTGTGGATCACGCGATGGCTGCTATCCGCCGTCAGGTCGGCAATAAGAGGGTGCTGTGCGCATTAAGCGGCGGCGTGGATTCTTCCGTAGCGGCAGTACTGGTCCATAAAGCGGTCGGCGACCAGCTAACCTGTGTGTTCGTCAATCATGGCTTTTTGCGCAAAGGCGAGCCCGAGCAGGTAGTCAAAACCTTCCGGGACGGCTTTCACATGAATCTGGTGTATGTGGATGCGGTAGACCGGTTTATGAAACGCATCGCCGGTGTTACCGAGCCGGAAAGCAAACGGAAAATCATCGGTGAAGAATTTATCCGGGTGTTTGAAACTGAGTCGGCTAAATTGGGCGATATTGATTTTCTGGTTCAGGGGACTCTGTACCCCGATGTGATCGAAAGCGGCACTGCCACGGCGGCGGTCATCAAAAGCCACCACAATGTAGGCGGCCTGCCGGAAGATATGAAGTTCCAACTGGTAGAACCCCTGCGTGACCTGTTTAAGGACGAGGTCCGGGCCCTGGGCAAAGAACTGGGCCTGCCTGATGACATTGTCTGGCGTCAGCCTTTCCCCGGTCCCGGTCTGGCAATCCGGATCATCGGTGAAATTACCCACGAACGGCTGGAAATTTTGCGGGAAGCTGATTCCATTGTTTATCAGGAAATTAAGAATGCCGGCCTGTATCGCAAAGTCTGGCAGTCTTTCGCCGTACTGCCGGCTATGAAGAGTGTCGGCGTTATGGGCGACGAGCGGACTTATGCTTATACCATAGGATTAAGAATTGTATCCAGTGAGGATGGCATGACGGCTGACTGGGTGCGCCTGCCTTACGAAGTCCTGGACAATATTTCCCGCCGGATTGTTAACGAAGTGAAAGATGTCAATAGAATCGTATATGACATTACTTCTAAACCGCCATCCACTATTGAGTGGGAATGATTTAGCGCCTTTAGATGGTCGCGCACCAAGGGGTTAAGGCTTGTCCTTAACCCCTTGGCTACTATTAGTCAGGATAAATCTCTGTCAATAGCGGCGTAGCCGCACTCCAAGCAGCATAATTATTGATATGCAATGCGCTTTAAAGCAAGGGTTGATTTTGGCCTGGCAGTATGGGGCTGTGCGTCAAAAAGCCCCCTTCAGGCAACCGCCTATTATTTTAACAATCCTCATTTCCTCTAACTGGTAAAAGAGTATAAGCTTGTGGTAAAATAAAAAGCAGATAAAATATACCCAATAGGGGGAATTAAAAATGAAGTTTGTAACCTTTGAAGCTGACGGGAAGGTAAGCATTGGCATTTTATCAGCGGATCAGAAATATGTAATTCCCTTGCAAGCGGCGGAGCAGGGGTGCTGCAACAGCGCAACCCTGCCTGATACGATGCTGGAATTGATCGAACAGGGAGATGCGGCAGTAAAAATCGTGCAAACGATCCTGGAAAGAGCGGATAGCAGTTGCCCCAAGCTGGCCCTTGACGAAGTGCGCTTACTCGCTCCAATTCCCCGGCCGCGGAAAAATATTTTCTGTATCGGCAAAAATTATGTTGAACATGCCCTTGAGGTGGACAAAACAGGGGATGTCAGTGCAGCTGTGCCGAAAGTGCCGGTGGTCTTTTCGAAACCGCCTACGTGTGTAATCGGTACTGGTGCTATCGTCAAAAATCATAAACAGATGACGTCCAAAATCGACTATGAAGTGGAACTGGCGGTGATTGTCGGCAAAACGGCATCTCAGGCGGCCAAAGATAAGGCCTATGACTATGTCTTTGGCTATACCATTATGAACGACATCTCGGCGAGAGACCTGCAGAAAGCTCATGGCCAGTGGCTAATGGGGAAGAGCCCTGATACCTTTGCGCCTCTCGGTCCCTGCATCGTTCATAAAAATGCGATTCCCGCTCCTCATAACTTATCGATAAAGTCTATGATAAACGGTGAAATTCGTCAGAATGCAAATACCAAGGATATGGTATTTGATATTCCTGCATTGATTGCGGCGATTTCTTCGATAATTACCCTTGAGCCGGGCGATATCATTGCAACAGGCACCCCGGCAGGCGTAGGGGCTGGTTTCAATCCGCCCAGGTTTTTGCAGCCAGGCGATGAGATGAGACTGGAAATTGAGAATATCGGCATCTTAGTCAATACCCTGGAAAAGTAAGCATAAGTCTGGCAGCATATTCGCTAAAAGTGTTGCTCAAAATGTTTAAAAAACGTAAAAAAACCTTAGGTTTCACCCTAAGGTTTTGATTACTGGTGGAGATAAGCGGGATCGAACCGCTGACCTCTTGAATGCCATTCAAGCGCTCTCCCAGCTGAGCTATACCCCCACATTTAGTTAGCGGCGCTTCCACCGACAAAAATTATTATAACCATATTAACTCAACTTGTCAACTGACTTTATATAGTTTTTTTATGATTTATAAAAGATTGTTAAAACAGTACATTCATCTGCTAGCAGCAATTCATCGTCATATTTATGAAAATTTTCAGGCAGGAATGATGGGAGATTCTACCGAACTCTTAATTACTAACAAAAAAATTACGATATATAGGAGGTAATTCATTAGTATTAAGCAATAGAAAAAGGGGATGATTTTTCATCCCCTTTTTACCGATACCGGGAGTTCACTCTTGATGTTGCTGCCGGAAGCATATTAGCATTTTGATTTGTCTTCTTTTTTCTGATTCTTGGCTTTAGGACTTAATTCACAGGAAAATTCGGCGGAAACTTCTTTTTGGTTGCAGTTTTTATCAGAGAAGCAGTCTTTTGATTTTTCCGACACAGTATCACCTCCTGCTGTCTGTTGTATTGAGTCCTGAACTTAGTTTTTCCCGGGTAGACAGGGAACTTATCATGGTAAAAAATAGATTTTTTCGAATTGCGCCAGGGAACAGGAAAGAATTTAATATTTTAACAAGTATTTGAATTGGTGCGGGATAATTTCATAGATGAGGGGATGGTATCTTGGACGCATTAACCTCTAAGGAACAGGCAATGGTAGAGTTAACGGCGTTAACATATGAATTTTTACTCATTAGCCGCAAGTTATCCTTGACAGAGGATGTATCGGATCTGTCTGCGGATGCTTTTCCTTCCCTTTTGGGGGGCGCTTTGACCAGTGAGATTGAGACACGGATTTGTCAAACCAATGGAATTGACGCTATCACCGGGGCTTTGCATACTCTCTATGACCGATTAAATGAACTGGAGGAGCGGGTCCGGCTGAGTGATCATTGAGACGGCGCGTCCCCGGGACAGAACAGTCATAGAATATATTTGTCTTCAGTAGGATATAGGATACCAGGCATTGAATTCTTTAAAGAGATGAGAAAAGGGGGCGAGATCATTGGTCAGAAAAGAGTATTTAAATGAATTAGCCAATATTCGTAGCACGGTAATAGGTATGGGAGAAAAGACAGTAGCTTCTGTTCTAAATGCAACATCCGCTCTGGCCGAACGGGATTCAGAAATGGCTGCAGCTTCGCGGCAATATGAAAAAGATGTTGATAAAATATACACGGCTGTAGACGAAACATGCATCCGCACGATGGCTACGCAGCAGCCGGCTGCTACGGATTTGCGGTTTCTTGTGGCCACTATGAAAATAGCTACTGAAGTGGAACGAATTGCTGATTATGCCAACAATATCGCTAAAATTGTGCAAAAGAAATTCCCCCAAGTGGATGTGACACATATTGTCCCGCTTTCTCCTACCGTCAAATCCATGGGGGATTTGGCCGCCACCATGCTGAGCGATGCTATGCGGGCCTACGCGACTAACGACCCGGATTTGGCGTCAGAAGTGATTGGACGGGATGATGCAGTGGACAGAATCCGCAAAGACCTGTTCGTGAAGCTGATTTCTAATGCTACTGCTGATGCCAAAGCACTGGAAGCTATTTTGGAACTGCATACGGCCATTCGCTACATTGAGAGGGTTGCCGATCGTTCAACCAATATAGCTGAATGGGTGTTTTATGTTGCGACTGGCTACAAAATGCCTGATGAAAAACCAGGGAAATAGCTCAGGGAAAAGAGAAGGCATTGATACGAGCCGGACGAATCCTAATTGCTATCAATGCCTTTTTTTCTATATAACCTGGGACCGTGCTTTCCCTTATGGCTGCAAGGCATTGGGTTTTAAAGGAAGACGGATTCCCAGTCTGGACGTTCTGACGGCATCAGGTTCACGGTGCTTATATTTCCGGGAAAAGACTACAGGCGAGCACCCGGATGAAAACTGATTCTGGATGATAACGGTGGTGAAATTGTGCAACGCATTACTGTATCTGAAGCCAAATTAGGGATGAAGAGCGCACGAAGTATTTACAATGCAGATGGCCGGCTGTTATTGGCTGAGGGTGTCCCGTTCAATGACTATTATATTAAACGGCTTAATGAAATAGGGTTGCCGGCTCTCTATATCCAAAGCCCCTTATCAGCGGATGTTAAGGTGCCTCAACTGGTGCAGGAAGAAACCCGGATTATGGTGACTCAGCTGGTCCAAAAATCTTTTGACGGACTCCGGGCAGGGAAAAGAGTAGACCTTGATCAATTTAAGGAAATGGCGAAATCGATTGTGGATGAGGTCATCCAGAATCGTCACACCATGATTCATCTGAATGATATCCGGATTCACGACGATTATACCTTCGGACATTGCGTAAATACTTGCATCCTGGCCACACTGACCGGTGTATGGATGGATTATAATGAAAAAGAACTGTATGAACTTTCCCTGGGCGCTTTGCTGCACGATACGGGTAAAGCTCTGATTCATAAAGATATTTTGAACAAACGGGGACAGCTGAACCCTAAAGAAATGACGGAGATGCAGCGTCATCCCGAATATGGCTTTGATATTCTCCGCAGGTACAGTCAGGAACTTTCTATGTTGGTCGTCCATGTAGCGTATCAGCATCACGAAAAATGCGATGGGAAAGGGTATCCGCGTGGACTTGCCAGAGAGGAAATTCATGAGTATGCCCGTATCACGTCTATTGCTGATGTGTATGACGCTTTGACCTCTGACCGGTCTTACCGCAGCGCGATGCTGCCTCATGAAGCGTATGAGATCATGCAGGCCGGTTCCGGGACTCAGTTCGACACTGAAATATTGAAGATATTTCTGCAGCAGATTGCAGTGTATCCGGTTGGTGCCTTTGTTGAACTGAACAATGGCGAAATCGGCGTTGTGATTCAGGTAAACCGCAATATGCCAACCAGACCTAAAGTAAGGATTGTCATGAATGTTGCGAAGCAGTTTTGTTCGCCGGAGAGTAATCAGGAACAGGATCTGCACGAAAATTTAACCTGTTTTGTCAGCAAGGTATTAAGCCGGGCAGAAGTTGCCAAGCTGGAAAAACGCTTTGCATTGCAGGGATTTACGGCTGAACTGCAGGAACAATCCGGTTGACAAATAGGCTATGGCTGATGCGATATTGGCGTAGGAAGGTTTGTTTGTTCGGTAGAATGGCAGGATAGTAGGACAATCTGTTTTTGTTCTTACACACCCTGTGTGTGTTTTTCTTTTCCCCTATTCTGGAAAGGAGATGGAACAGAAGTATTTTTTAGGGTCCTGTAGTGGGACGCAGAAGGGTTTAAAGGATTCTCTAATGAATGGCAGAGTAGAAGGGTAGGATGGATTTATGTCGATTCAATTAATTATTGTGGTATTATACATTGCCCTATTGTTTTTGATTAGCTGGTATGCTAAACAGAAGGCTTCTAAAGGCAGTGCAAACTTCTTATTTGCCGGCAGGGAATTAAATACTGGACTGGTGGCCGTGAATATCGCCGGATTGGCCGTAGGCGCCGCCTCCACAATCGGAGTTGCCGAAAGCGCCTTTCAGGTTGGTTTGGCAGCGGGGTGGTATAACGCCGCCTGGGCAGCCGGTGCTGTGGTTATGGGTCTTGTTGCCGCCGGAAAGTATCGTGGCATGCAGTGTACAACTGTTCCCGAACTATTCGAACGGTTCTACGATAAAAAAGGGCGGATTATCAGCGTCATTGGTTTAATTACGATTCAATTGGTCATCACATCTTTGCAGTACCTGGCTGGAGGAGCAATCCTCTCCTCGCTGCTGCCCGAGGTTTTCTCCATGCAGGGCGGTATGATTACCAGCGCCGTGGTATTTATCGGCATTACTCTCATCGGTGGTCTATGGTCATCAGGGCTTTCCAATGTGGTAAGTGTGATCCTGATCTATATCGGCGTCATCGTCGGTACTCTTATCACTCTTTGCCAACTTGGCGGCGTTGGCGCTATTGCGGCTCAATTGCCGGCCGGTACCGATTGGTTCGGTCCCCTTGGCGGATTGAGTCTGGCTACGGTTGCTGGCTGGTTTGTGGTAATGATCACTCAGACTATTACGGCCCAGGGACCGGTGCAAATTGCCTGCGGCGCAAAAAATGAGTCTGTGGCTAAGCGGGGGTTTCTATGGGGCGCAGTGATTATTTTCCCCATTGGTTTCATGTGCGCTCTTATGGGGGTGGCGGCCAAAGTTGCTTACCCTGGCATTCAGGCGACGATGGCCTTGCCGAAGATTATTATGAACTTGGACCCGGTTGTTTCAGGTATCACCCTGGCGGCGCTTTGGGCAGCCGATGTATCGACGGCCTGCACCTTATTGCTGGGAGCGGGTACGCTGTTTTCTCAGGATATCTGGAAACGGTTCTGGTGTCCCACTGTGAGTGAACGGGACTATTTAACCGTTAACCGGTTAGCGGTTCTGGCATTAGGACTCATGACCTTATGGATGGCGTTTAATGCCGTAAACATTGTTAAAACTCTCTTAATCGGCCTTAGTTTGACCACAGCGTTTACATTGATTTTCTTGGCCACTATTTTTGTTCCGGGACTGTGCCGGCGCAATTCAGCTTTCTACACCACCTTGGCTGGGATGGTGGCCTTGCTGGTCTGGCAGATTTTTCCCGCCGTCAGAGTATTCGACCATCCGATTTATTTGGAATGGCTGGTATGTCTGACGACCTTCCTGACAGTTGCGGTCATAGACTCTGACAGAATTGCCGTACCGGCGCCGGATACAGTTTCCACCGGAAAATAATATGGCTGAAGGTATAAGGTTGTTGGAGTAAATGCGGACGTGAAAGCTATCCTTACATGTCGAAAGGAGTGCGCCTGTGGAGGATATCAGTAGTATTGATGTTGGGCGGGCGGCCTTAAAGATGGCAGCCAGTGAATCTCGCCAGGAAGAGCAGGAAATGCGGCAGAATCTTTGCCGTAAGGGAATAGCGGCCGTAGCTGTGGATTTTGGCGGTGAGTATATTGCCACCGTAAAAAAAATCATCGAACGTGCGGTTGTGGCGGCACAGCGTCAAGGACTGGTACCGGAAAATCATGTGGGTGAAGGGGCTGTTGCCGGAGCGACCCGGGCGGCTTTGGAACGGATTATGCCAATGGCGGTTGGTTTAAACGTGGGTGGCAAAATCGGCATCGCCCGTTGCGGTGAGCACTTGTGCGTTGCTATTTACTGCGGTGTGGGTGTGCTTAATTTAAATGAAGTAGCGGTAGGAATGGCCCACCGTTCTTTACCGTTGGATGCAAGCGCATCGGTATAAAGCGGTCACGATTCGCTGCAAAGGAGAAAAATCCCGTCATATGGCGGGATTTTTCCTTTGTGGTCCTGCGGGCGCAGACTTTTCTGAAAGACAGATGAGCCACATCGCTGAATAAGGTACCAAACTGACGCTTTATTGCGCCATACGATCAAATGTTTGTCTAATATCGTTTAGTTGGCTGGCATTCGGTATTTCAAGCTAAAATCCGTTGGCAGCACTTTACCTTTTCGCGGCTATTTATGATAGAATGAAAACGTTATTATCATTATCACTTCATCAAGTGATTAAGGTGGGAACAAAGGCATGATTGCTGGTTATTTATTTTGGGCGACGCTGGCACTGTTTGGCGCCGGTGCGATGTCTCCGCTTGTGATCCGAAGAAACCCGGGCACACTGAATATCATTGCGCATGGTTTGGCCGCTATGGGGTGTCTCGCTGCCGGACTTTGCGCAATCTTTATTATGATCTCTAATTTTTCCGGAATAGCGGAAAGTTTAGTGATTGTTTTGCCGGCAGTAGAAATTTTAGGGCCGGTCTCAGTACGGGTTGATTTGTTGTCGGCGCATTTTTTGCTGTTAATGGGTGTCGCGGGGTTTTGTATCAGTCTGTATGCTGTGGGTTACTGCCGGCAGTATCAAGCCGGACAATTGCCTCTTCTGACAGCGTTGTTTAACGCGTTTCTTTTGTCTATTGCTTTGGTATTGACCCTCAGTCAGGCTATGGCTTTTTTAATCGCCTGGGAGGTCATGGCGGTTATATCATTTCTGCTGGTTAACTTTGAACATGAGAAGCCGGGGACAACCCGGACCGCATTTATATACATGATCATGACCCATATCGGGACAGCCTTGGTGATCATTGCCTTTCTTTTATTGGTGCAGGCAGCGGGAACAATGGATTTTACGGCTTTGGCAGCAGCTTATAAGAATGAGACAGTCCGCAACGGGGTTTTCCTGACAGCCTTTCTGGGATTTGGTATTAAGGCGGGTATGATACCCTTTCATGTCTGGCTGCCCCGGGCTTATACCGCGGCTCCCAGCCATATTTCCGCTCTGATGTCCGGAGTCATGATGAAAACCGCTGTATACGGTATGGCTCGCTTTTTTCTTGACTTTTTGGGACAAGGACCAACCTGGTGGGGAGGCATGGTGCTTTGTTTAGGCGGAGTATCAGCCGTAATGGGGATTTTATACGCTCTCCTGTCCAATAACATTAAACGGCTGTTCGCTTATTCCAGTGTAGAAAATATCGGCATCATGCTGCTGGGTATTGGGGCGGCCCTATTGTTTTCCGGCAGGGGGCAGGAAGGGTTGGCGGCCTTGGCCTGGACTGCTGTTCTGCTGCATGCCTTCAATCATGCCGTATTTAAGTCTTTATTGTTTATGGCCTCAGGCGCTGTGATTCGCGCAACCGGGACTAATGAACTGGAGCGTATGGGAGGATTGGCTAAGTCCATGCCTTATACCTCTTTCGTGTGTTTGATCGGAGCCGTGAGTATCACCGCCCTGCCTCCCTTTAATGGCTTTATGAGTGAGTGGCTCGTTTATCAATCGCTATTTTTCATTGAACAGGTAATACCGGGGGCAATTGGCCGGCTTACAGCCGCCGTGTTTATAGCTTTGCTGGGATTAAGCGGGGCTTTGGCCCTGGCGGCCTTTGCCAAAGCCTATGGCATTGCTTTTCTCGGCAAGCCGCGCAGCCTGCAGGGGCGGAAGGCCAGAGAGGTTTCGCCCTTTATGCTGGCTCCTATGGGTATATTGGCGCTTTTTTGCCTTGGACTGGGGCTTTGGCCGCAACCGATCCTTGCGTCTTTGCAATTGATGCTGGTCGGCTACGGCCGTATGCAGGAGGCCGCCATGACCTTCCCCTGGCAGGGAGGACTAACCTGGCAAATAGGTTCGCTGGCGGCGGGCAGCCATATTCCCGGTTTGCTGCCCTTGCTGTTGCTGAATCTGTGTATCGGCTGGCTGCTGTTTCGCCTCAGGGGGCGGCCGGTCAAAACGACAGGGGAGACCTGGACCTGCGGTATTGTGCCTGACGCCCGCATGGAATATTCGGCCGTCGGTTTTTCCAAGCCGGTGCAGATAGCGTTCCGCCGTCTGTTGCCGCCGCAGAGAGAAACGCTGGCGGATGGCAATGCTCAACGCTACCACGGGAGAGTTTTGAGTTACTACACTGCGGTGTATAACGTATTTACCGAGCGGTTATATCATCCCTTGGGCCAGATAATTGTTAAATGGTCAACCAGGCTGAAAAAAATGCAGGCCGGCAACGTGCAGCTTTACATCGGATATATCATGGCTGTTACGCTGGTGCTACTGCTTTGGAGTGCGGGGTGGTAAGTATGGAATATGTTGAAATCATAATGCAGGCGTTATTGTTGTTGATGCTGGCCCCTTTGCTATCCGGTTTCATAAAGATTGTCAAAGCCAGGCTGCAGAACCGCCGGGGCCCCAAGCTCCTGCAGAGTTATTACGATCTGGCCAAATTACTGCAAAAAGACAGCGTGTTTTCTCCCACCATATCGGCTATTTTCCCGGTATCCCCCTATGTTTACTTTACCGTGACCCTGACTGCGGCTGCTATGTTGCCCCTTACCCTGTTCGGCAGCGCCAGCCGGTCTTTTGATGTCTTCCTGCTGATTTATCTCCTGGCGGCAGGCCGTCTGTTCATGGTCCTGGCTTCGCTGGATGCCGGCAGTACCTTTGGCGGCATGGGCGGATCCCGGGAAATGTATCTGTCGGTTTTAATTGAGCCGCTATTATTGCTGACGTTACTGACAGTGGCTACGCGCAGCAACAGCACGAATTTATTGTCGATGGCGGCTATCGCCGAAAAAACGCCGTTTTCACTGCCCTATATATTTGCTGCGATCGCCTTCTGTATAATCATGATTGCTGAAACCGGCCGTGTTCCCATTGACAATCCTGATACGCATCTGGAGTTAACTATGATCCATGAGGGGATGATCCTGGAGTATTCCGGCCGTTATCTGGGTTTGATCCATTGGGCCGCTTCCCTGAAACAGCTGATCATTTTAATCTTGTTTGTCCTGTTCTTTCTGCCATGGAAGTTTTCTTTGTTTCATGGATGGGTTCCGACAGCGGCCTGGTTTTTGCTGAAGCTTTTTTTTGCGGCGGCACTGCTGGGCATAGCGGAGACCGGCACCAATAAAATGCGTCTATTCCGGGTTCCCGGTTTTCTGGCTGTCTCGGGATTACTGTCGATACTAGCGCTGGTAGCGCAATAAAAGGATGTGGAACCCGTGAATGTGTTTGCCATCTTCTTGCTGTTTGGCGCATTTTTGCAGACTCGTGCCATTAAGTTAAAAACCGCCGTGGAAATCCTGTTGGTCCAGTCCGTCATTATTTCCTTGGCCTGTCTTTATATCGGCTGGGAGACAGGCGAGGTACACATGTTCATTGCCGCGTTTTTAACGTTTGCCATCAAGGCGGTGCTGATTCCTTACGCCTTAATGCGGCTGGTACGCAGGCTGCACCAGGAAAAAGAGAGGAATCCTGTTTTGAGCCCGAATGCCGCATCTTTGGCGGCGGCTACAGTGATCTTTTTTTCTTATATCCTGATTGACCGGGCGCTGCCGGGAATACTCAGCCGGGATGCCTTAGCTGCGGCCGTGTCTCTGATGATGATCGGTCTCTTGTTGATTATGACCCGTCATCAGGCGATGATGCAGACCATTGGCTTGATTACCATGGAAAATGGACTCTATTTGGTAGGTTTGTCTGTCACAAAGGGATTGCCGCTTATTATCGAATTGGGTATTTTTGTCGATGTACTGGTGGCCGTATTAGTGCTGGTGATCCTCACATACCGCCTGAAAATTTCGTTTTGGTCCACGGATACTAGTATCTTAGAAAAATTAAAGGGTTAGGGGACCGTTGAAAAAGGCCCATCTGCGTCGTTTCCTCCTGCGGGCGGGCTCAGTCAGAAAGCGTCTCCGTTCGGATTCTAGGCAATAGATATTTTGCTGTGACTACGCCGAAACGCGACCTGCTTTCTTCCTGATCTCATGATGCTTCGCATCTCTCTAGTATCAACGTACCCTGCGAACGTACAGTCTCACGCCCGTCCTCGTCGCACCTCGCATCTGAACCTTTTTGAACGGTCCCAAATTCGAGGTTAAAGACGGGTTTGAGAACGATTGCCGGACGAAAGTGGTGAAATTTATTACAATGGACATAGTAACCTCGCTTATGCCTGTCATATTTGAACTGTTATGTTTGCTGCTGGCAATTCCGCTTTTGACCGGAGGATTCTCTTTGCTGTCCATGCCTGCCGGCAGATTGGGCTGGATGAATCTGGGGAGCAGCGCTTTGACTTTTGTTATGGTCTGGGGAGTGGTATATATCGTTGCGGCCCGGGGGATGATCCAGACCGGCATGTTTTATCTGGATGCGCTCAACGCGACGATGCTGCTGGTAATAGGAACCTTATCCTTCACAGCTGCCTGGTTTTCTCTTTCTTATATGCGGCGTGAATTGGAGCATGGACATTTATCCGCCCGGATGCTGTCACGCTACTATGCGCTTTTGCAATTATTCATCTTCACCATGCTGGTTGTCCTAATGGTGGAGAACCTGGGGTTAATCTGGGTGGCAGTGGAAGCCACCACTCTGGCCAGCGCTTTGTTGGTAGCCTTTTACTTTAACCGTTCTGCCCTGGAGGCGGCCTGGAAGTATGTGATGGTATGCACGGTGGGAATCTGTCTGGCTCTCTTGGGAACCATTCTGCTGTATTATACTCAGGTGAATGCTGTGGGCGGCGGTGATCATGCCTTGAGCTGGCTATCTTTGCGGGATCATGCCGACCTGCTGGATCCGGGATTGATCAAACTCTCTTTTGTGTTTTTGCTGGTGGGTTACGGCACAAAAGCCGGTTTAGCCCCCATGCACACCTGGCTGCCTGATGCCCACAGCCAGGCGCCGTCACCGGTCAGCGGCCTGCTGTCCGGCGCCTTGTTATCCTGCGCTTTGTATGCCCTGATTCGCAATATGATTATCGTGCAGGGAGCTTTGGGGCCTTTATTCGGCCAGCAGCTGCTGCTGGCTTTTGGCGTCATCAGTGTGGCTGTTTCCATTCCGTTTGTTCTGGTGCAGCATGACCTGAAGCGGCTGCTGGCTTATTCCAGTGTGGAGCATATGGGTCTTGTAGCTTTAGGATTGGGGATTGGGACGCCTCTGGCTATATTCGGGGCGCTTTTCCATGTTCTGAATCACGCTCTGGCTAAATCATCGCTCTTTTATCTGGCCGGTATGATTACCCAGGGCTATCATACAAAATATATTATGCGTATCTCCGGTTTAGTCAGGGAGATGCCGGTTACAGGCTGGATGTTTGTCCTGGGCTTGCTGGCGATTACCGGTACGCCGCCCTTTGGCGTATTCACCAGTAAATTTGTCATTCTCCGGGCGGCTTTTGAAAGCGGGAACATCTTTCTCGGCAGCAGCGTCTTGGTTCTATTGGTAGCCGTGTTCGCCGGCATGATCTATTATTGCCTGCGTATGGCTTTCGGACAGGTCACTTACAAACATCATGTTCAGCCTGCCGCCGGCAGCAGTATAGCGGCAGTGATTTTCTCCCTGGCCGTCCTGGTGGTATCCGGGTTCTATCTGCCGGAATGGTTGTATCTGATGCTGACCCGCGCTGCGGCTATTGTGAAGGGGGGAGTCTGATGAGCAAGATGCAGGAAACCCAGGTCCATACATTGGAAGCGACTGCGGCCAACTTTCGCGTTGCCGCTAATACTGTATATAAAAACGGGCAGCGGATGCTTTCAGCCATGTTTGCCAATGATGAACGCCAGATTCGGGGGGCCTTTGCGATTTATTGCATTTTTACAGCCCTGGACGAGCCTCAGTCTTTTCATGTAGTGAAAGCAACTCTGCCGGCGGAAGGTCCGGCCGAGTTTCCCTCCCTGACGCCCATCATTCCGGCTGCTGCCTGGTATGAACGGGAGATACACGATTTATTCGGGCTAAACCCTTTGGATCATCCTGATCTCAGGCCCCTTGTGCTGCATGAAAACTGGCCTGCCGGCCTGTATCCTCTGCGTAAGGATTTTCCAGTGAATACAAGCGTATTAACCATGGAAAATGATTATCCTACGCCTCAGGTAACAGGCGAAGGAGTTTTTGAAGTGCCGGTAGGACCGATTCATGCCGGTATCATTGAGCCGGGTCATTTTCGTTTTAGCCAGGCCGGCGAGCATATGATCCATCTGGAAGCCAAATTGTTTTATACCCACCGGGGCATCGAGAAAGCGGTGGAAGGGATACCGCTGGATCAGGCTATTTTTCAGGTGGAGAGAATTTGCGGCGCTTGTTCGGTGTCTAATGCCCTGTCATACAGCCAGGCGGTGGAGGCTCTCACTAGGACGGCGGCGCCCGGCCGGGCTCAGTATTTGCGAATTCTGGCTGCTGAGCTGGAACGGTTATATAACCATGTGGGAGATGTGGGCAATATTTGTGCCGGCTTGGGTTTTGCCGTAGGTACCAGCCACGGATCCCGCCTCAAAGAAAAATTGATGCGTCTGAATGAAGCTTTGACCGGTAACCGCTTTTTGCGGGGCTGGATCGTGCCCGGCGGGGTTGCCATGGATCTTACCCGTGAATTGTCCCAGGATATCCATCATGTCTTGCGTTCGCTGGAAGGCGATTTCCGGGAGCTGATCATGATGCTGAAAGACAGTGAGGCCTTCCGCAATCGGGTGGAAACTACCGGCATTGTCCCTCGGCATGTTGCGCTGGATCTGAGTCTGGTAGGAGTAGCGGCCCGGGCCTCCGGGGTCAGCACCGACATGCGGCGGGATTTTCCCTATTCCGGGTATGCTGAATTTGAATTTAAAGTGCCTGTATACAAAGCCGGTGATGTGGCTGCCCGCTTGGGCGTCAGGGCTGAGGAGGCTTTTCAGTCCATTGGCATCATTCGGGAAGTATTGGCGAAACTGGCTCGCCAGACGGGTCCACTGCGGGCGGAGATCGGAACTGTGGAACCTTATCGCAGCGCTTTCGGCTGGAGTGAATCAGCCCGGGGCGGCAATCTACACTGGGTGATGGCCGGAACTGAAAACCGGATCTACCGTCTCTTCGTGCGTTCCGCATCTTACCCTAACTGGCCGGCATTAGCTGTAGCTGTTCCCCAAAATATCATTCCGGATTTTCCCTTGATCAATAAGAGTTTTGAGTTATGCTACGCCTGTCTGGATCGTTAGAAGAGGGAAAAGGAGGGTTCTGCCGATGCTTGGTATTCTGCATAAAATTTTGTACACCGGCACCGTAACCGAGACTATGGATCAGGCTATCCCGCCGGCGCGTTCCCGGGGTGAAGTAGTCTTCAGGCAGACGGGCTGTTCCGGTTGCCGGGCCTGCGAACATGCTTGTCCTGTACGGGCCTTGCGGTTGGAAGGCGATAAGCCGGTGATTGACCACAACAGCTGTATTTTTTGCGGCCAATGTGTAAATCAGTGTGAGGAAAAAGCACTGGTGCAGACCGGCCATTTTCAGATGGCAACTCTGACCGGTTCTCTGGACCCGGAGGAGGTTTCTTCCCAGGTGGCCTGTAAAATTCGCGCCGTTCTCGGTCGGTCGCTTCATATACGTCATCTGGATGCCGGCTCCTGTAACGCCTGTGATTTTGAAATGTCGGCTTTGTTAAATCCGGTTTATGATTTGCAGCAATATGGCATTGATTTTGTAGCTTCGCCGCGGCATGCCGACATGTTAATGGTTACCGGCGTGGTGACCCGCAATCTGACCCAGGCGCTGCTGATGACCTATGAGGCGGTGCCTCATCCTAAACTGGTCATGGCAGTAGGTGCCTGCGCCGCCGGCGGGCAGACCTTCGGTTCCGGTTATGCTATGCGGGGCAGGGTGGATGGACTGATTCCGGTGGATATTTATGTTCCGGGATGCCCGCCTAAGCCTCAGGCATTGTTATACGGGCTGCTATTGGCTCTTGACAGACTGTAAAAAATAAACAGTAAAAAGGGTTTTTTCCTGTCTTGTAGAAGTTTATAAGTAGGTTTATAACGATCAGGTCGCTTGGGCATTTGCTGAAGCGGCAAGCAGGAGGATTGTATTGATGAAAACCATTATAAAAACGGACCGGGCGCCTCAGGCTATCGGCCCTTATTCTCAGGGAGTTAAGGCCGGTGGTTTATTATTCTTATCGGGCCAGATTCCCCTTGATCCTGTCACGGGGCAGGTCGTTTATGGCGGCATTGACATGCAGACCCGCCAGGTATTAAATAACATAAAGGCTTTGCTGGAACACGAAAAACTGACCTTCCAAAACGTAGTCAAGACAACGGTTTTTTTAAAGGATATGAATGATTTTGCCTCTATGAACCAAATCTATGGCGAATTTTTTGCCAGTGATCAGCCTGCTCGCTCGGCGGTTCAGATTGCCCGATTGCCTCGCGATGTGAGCGTCGAGATAGAGGTGATTGCTGCTTACTAATTGC